>JABLXD010000102.1 GCA_013178285.1 Methanofastidiosum sp. | reverse complement strand
TACTTTGCATAACATAGGTTGCATAGCATGCCCAAGGATTCGTTGATTTGCAAACTTGCTCGTTTCAATCTAACTTTATCTCGTGGGATGTTGACGTTGTTTCAGTCGATGGGCACGCTATACACCCCCCACCGTTGTAGCCAATTATTAGAAAATTCTGATTACAAATCAGGATTATTAAATAGAAATATTAAATATCATAAAGACAATGAAATATAAAAAAGCAATAGTTGGAATATTGAACTTGTCCTTAGTCTTTTTGTATGGATGTTTTGGTGAAACAAATTGTCCAGGATTTTCAAGAGAATATTTAAATTGGATGCCATATTCTCGTTATAATTATATTAGATTTTCTAATGGAATTGATACAATAAGATTTGTAATTGAAGATGCATTTTATTCTGAACCATATTCTTTTAAAAACAACTGTAAATGTGATTGTGGTGCAAGTGCATACTTTACATCCTGTATAACTAATGAAATAGATTTGCAAATAGAAGGAAATACTTATTACGGAAGTTCTTTAGAAATAAATTATGAGTATAAATTTATCAAACACGGATATTTCGGAAATTATTATGTTGCAGAAAGCAGTGATGACTTCTTTTTCAGCAAAGAAGACGGAGAAGTGTCCAATGAAATAATTCCCGAATTTACAGTGAATAATGTAGTCTATGATAATGTTATTAAGTTAGAACTTGATACGATTGATGATAATAGTTTAAATTGGAGAAAACCAAATATATGGAGAACTTTCATTGCGGATTCAGTTGGTATTATACAATTTGAACTTTGTGAAACAGGGGAAATATGGAGGATTATTAATAAATAACAGGCTACAACAAGGGTTTAATAAAATGCAGGCTATCAGCGGATTAGGAAACTTTACCGTTTCAATCCAGCTTTCTCATCGTGGGACGATGACGATGTTCCAACCGCCTGCACTTTATCAACCCCCAGCCGTTATGCGCAAGCAAATGAAAACCAACACAATAACGTCCATTAATAAAAACTGCATACAATGAAAATACAAGATGTTCTGATTAAAGAAATTGAAAACAAACGGACAGAATTCAAAACTGAAAATTATCCGATGTCAATTGGTGAATTAGTTAATCTTTATGAGAATGAAGAAATAATTATTAATCCAGACTTTCAAAGATATTTCCGATGGACTGATTTACAAAAAACAAGATTAATTGAATCTATTGTTTTAGGAATTCCAATTCCTTCAATATTCTTATTTCAACGCGATGATGGTATTTGGGAAATAGTTGATGGTCTGCAAAGAGTATCTTCAATACTTCAATTTATGGGTGCTCTTAAAGAAAAAACCCCTTTGAAATTACAGGGTACAAAGTACTTACCACATTTTGAAGGGTTTAAATGGGATAATTCCGAAAATGAAGATTATGAACTACCCACATCTGTGAAACTTTATTTTAAAAGAGCAAAATTAAATTTGTCTATAATTTTAGGAGACACAGGTGCCAATGCGAAATTTGAAGTATTTCAAAGATTAAATACGGGAGGAACTTATGCTTCTGACCAAGAGGTTAGAAATAGCGCAATGATAATGGTAAATAAGCCAACTTTTACTTGGTTTATTGCACTTTCAGATAATGAAGATTTTCAAAGTACATTATCACTATCAGATAGACTTTATGAAGAACAATATCACGTAGAATTAGCTCTTCGTCACATTTCATTACTTTATTTTGAATATTCTTCTAAGAAAGATGTTAAAGATTTTCTAGACGACATAACAGAACAAATATTAATGGACACTAATTTTGATTATGAAAATGTTTTAAAAAAATTTGAGACAACTTTTAATATTTTAAATAATCTTTTAGGTGATAACTCCTTCAAACGTTTTGATGGTGTGAAATTTAAAGGAAAATTCTTAGAATCCGCATTTGAAGCAATTTCTATTGGTCTTGCACATAATATAGATAAATATGCTTTCCCTGTTGATAATGATATTTTAATTGAAAAAATAAAGAAATTACATACTGAAGAATATTTCATTAAATATACTGGTTCAGGTTCA
>JABLXD010000101.1 GCA_013178285.1 Methanofastidiosum sp. | reverse complement strand
TGAATATCCTTTTTATCTATTTTCAATGGTGAAGATGGCATTCTGATTCTTAATGCATCATCTGCAAGAATTGCTCCTTCAGGTAATAGTTCAATACATTGTTTTATTATTTTTGCAGACTGTCTAAATTCAAGCATTCTACATTTATATCTGTCATATATATCTCCATTTTTGCCTAATGGAACTTCAAATTCTACCTTATCATAGGCGTCATAAGGAAAAAATTTACGTATATCATAGTAAACTCCTGAACCTCTCAGTGTAGGGCCTGTCAGTCCCCAGTTTATTGCCTCTTCTGCTGTAATTACTCCAACGCCCTTTGTTCTTCTGAGCCACACTCTATTACGATCTATGAGTGTCTCATATTCTTCAACTTTTTTAGGAAACTCATTAACAAATTTATATAACTCGTCTAAAAATTCTTGATTAACATCACAACGAACTCCCCCTACTCTTGGATAGCTTACTGTTAATCTTGCTCCAGTTACCATTTCAAATAGTTCAAGAAGCTTTTCTCTATCTCTCATAGCATAGAGAAACACTGTCATCGCACCCACATCAAGCGCATGAGTAGCAATCCATACGAGATGGCTACAAATTCTAGCCATTTCAGACATCATAGTTCTTATAAATTTTGCCCTTTCAGGAACACTAATACCCATAAGTTTTTCTACAGCAATACAAAAACCTACATTGTTAATCATGCTGGAAAGATAATCTAATCTGTCCGTGAGAGGAAGTGATTGTACATATGTAAGGTCTTCCGATAACTTTTCTACTCCTCTATGAAGATACCCTATATATGGTATACATTTTTTTATTACTTCTCCTTCAATTTCAAGTACAAGCCTTAACACCCCATGAGTTGCAGGATGTTGAGGTCCCATATTAATAAGAAGTTCTCTTGTATTTTCAGGGTTCATTTTCCTTCCAGCCCGTTGCTAATTCCTTTAATTCTTTATAAGGTTGCCACTCTTTGTCTTTAAGATCACTATAAACAGGATAGTCCTTTCTTAATGGAAAACCAATCCAATCTTCGGGCATAAGAATTCTCCTAAGGTCAGGATGTCCTTTAAATTCAATTCCAAACATATCAAAACATTCTCTTTCAAACCAGTTTGCAGTTTTCCACAAGTCTACTACAGAATTAATGAAACATTCCTGTTCACTGACCTCGGCTTTAACTCTTAATCTATGTCTGTGTTTTATTGACATAAGCTGATAAATAACATCAAAACGAGGCTCTCTAAACCCAAGATAATCAACAGCTGTTAAATCTATAAGATAATCAAATTCTAATGTTGGAGTATTTTTAAGATATTCTAAAATATCTTTAATTTTTTCCTTTTTTATAGTAATATCGCATTCTTCCCTGAAACACCTAAACCATAAAACTTCTTCTGGGAATTTATCTTTTATTTTCTTCACTATCTCGATGGGATTCATTTTTTTCCTTTGAGTTCTCATTTTCAATCAAACAAATACCTGAAAGGCATCTTTCTTTATGGTATGGTTGATGTTTAATCTTTTCCTGTAATTTAATAATACCTTCTATTAGCGCCTCTGGTCTCGGTGGACATCCAGGGATATAAACATCAACTGGTAAGATTTCGTCAATTCCTTGAACTGTACTGTAAGTATTGAAGATTCCTCCACTACAGGCACAACTTCCCATAGCAATTACATATCTGGGTTCAGCCATCTGATGATAGAGATTAACAATTACAGGTGCCATCTTCTTGGTTAAAGTCCCTGCTACGATCATCACATCTGCCTGTCTCGGAGTCGCTCTAAAGATTACACCAAATCTATCAAGGTCATAATGAGATGCACCGGTTGCCATCATTTCAATAGCACAGCAGGCTAATCCAAAGGTGAGAGGCCAAAGGGAAGAACGCCTTCCCCAGCTTGCTATTTTATCTATAGTTGTTATTATTGTATTTGCTCCAGGAACAATCTTTAAATCCTTTTCAACTTCTACAGGTTGGGTTGCATTATCAAAAATTCTAATTAATCCACCCAAGTTAATCTCTCCTCCAGTTGAAAATATTTTTACCAATGGCGTATATGTA
>JABLXD010000100.1 GCA_013178285.1 Methanofastidiosum sp. | reverse complement strand
AAATGAAGTGCATTATCGGGGATCGACAGATTTATAAGTCTGAGAGGAGAAATCTTAGAGTGATACAGGCCAAATAGAGAAAAAATCCGCCCTGTTAAAATCAGACCAAAATGGGATTGAAATGGGGGATTGGGTTACAACAAACCAGGTCATGGATGAGTTAAAATCAGACCAAAATGGGATTGAAATTGATAAATCATGATAGATTATACTCTGAATAAAATAGTTAAAATCAGACCAAAATGGGATTGAAATCTTTTCATGGTTTCTATTTTTTCGGAGCATAGCTTAGTTAAAATCAGACCAAAATGGGATTGAAATGAAATCGCTTATTTTCACAACTGTTCAATATGGCAAAGTTAAAATCAGACCAAAATGGGATTGAAATTATAACTAATCAAGTTTTCTTCTGAATCTATGTCAAGTTAAAATCAGACCAAAATGGGATTGAAATTTCGTTAAGGCCAATAAGCGATTATAAGTATCTAGAAGTTAAAATCAGACCAAAATGGGATTGAAATGAAATCAAAAGTATCATCATGGAAGAATTCCGATTCTCGTTAAAATCAGACCAAAATGGGATTGAAATCAGATTCGAGGATGGGGCATGGTGGATGCCCCTGGAAACGTTAAAATCAGACCAAAATGGGATTGAAATTCAAACGCTCGAAGCCTGCCCTCGGGGCGTGTTTCAGGGTTAAAATCAGACCAAAATGGGATTGAAATGGAGGAGATGTACCTACCTGAGGAATGGCTATGAACGTTAAAATCAGACCAAAATGGGATTGAAATCATGGGAAGACCCATGTGACCCTGAAGCCCCAAGAAAAGTTAAAATCAGACCAAAATGGGATTGAAATCAAATAATGAGGTGATAATATGGAAATGGAGATATGTTAAAATCAGACCAAAGTGGGATTGAAATTACCGGGTCGCCCTTCAAACTATTTATCAGGGTGAGGGTTAAAATCAGACCAAAATGGGATTGAAATTGTAATACGCTCCCAGCGGCCCTAGTAGGGCCTGGGTTAAAATCAGACCAAAATGGGATTGAAATTATTAAGTACATAAGGTCTATATTTATGAATTTAGTTAAAATCAGACCAAAATGGGATTGAAATGCCGCCACCTGAGTTCCCTGCAGACCGGTTCAGCGAGAGTTAAAATCAGACCAAAATGGGATTGAAATTGAACGGGTTCCTGGGGCTTGGTGGAACAAGAACCATGTTAAAATCAGACCAAAATGGGATTGAAATTCGCATTGATGGCCCAGGCAGGTATTTTTTCTACTATGTTAAAATCAGACCAAAATGGGATTGAAATACTACTCGAACTCCTTGATGTCCTCAAAGAACTCAAAGTTAAAATCAGACCAAAATGGGATTGAAATAAGAGTTCTATGGTCGCTATTCTTGGTTTGTAGTTCCGTTAAAATCAGACCAAAATGGGATTGAAATCATATTTCTGGACCATCTTTTTCGCAGCCAGTTCTCTGAGTTAAAATCAGACCAAAATGGGATTGAAATTCTTTAACGACAAAACTGGTTAATCCTTGGAAATCTGTTAAAATCAGACCAAAATGGGATTGAAATAGAATACCATCACACAAGGAGGGGACGGTACGTCCGTTAAAATCAGACCAAAATGGGATTGAAATCAGGATAGGCCTCATCAAAAAACCAGACCAGGCCACAGAAGGTTAAAATCAGACCAAAATGGGATTGAAATCAGTCTGGTCTATCACAGAAGGAGCTGGAGAAGTTTCGTTAAAATCAGACCAAAATGGGATTGAAATCAGGGTCCAGGGCAGTGAACTCCACTACAGGTTCTGGTTAAAATCAGACCAAAATGGGATTGAAATCCATTGGGAGGAACCCTTCATCTATGTGGTCCTTGAGTTAAAATCAGACCAAAATGGGATTGAAATACAAAGGGACGACAACATTAAAGAATGTGCTGGAAAAGCTTGGTTAAAATCAGACCAAAATGGGATTGAAATAATGGAGACTTTGTCTTTTTGTATTTGCGAACCTATGTTAAAATCAGACCAAAATGGGATTGAAATCAGTAGTCAGCATCG
>JABLXD010000099.1 GCA_013178285.1 Methanofastidiosum sp. | reverse complement strand
GTTTCAATCCTGCTTCGTCTCGTCAGGACGATGACGATGTTCCAATATCCAGCACTTTTTACACCCCCCACCGTTATGGGCAAGTTTAGATGAAATCTCAACGAATTGATTATGTGATTTTTAAGATATTTTGAATTAATTTTGAGTTTTATAAGCTATTATAGATTTTATAATAAAATGTTTCTTAAGTCATTTGTGCTTATAATGTTTCTATTTAACGAATCTATAAATATATAATTAATTATCCCTTATATTTACTTGATATTGCTACAAAATTCTTGAACAATGAAAATAACTAAGATGAGATATTTATTATTATTTTTCATTCCCTTGTTATTTATTTTTGATAGTTGTAAAAAAGAAGAACCCTCCTTAAAAAACTATTTGTACTATGATGAGTGTCAGTACGAAATCCCTAAAGGTTTTATAACAACTATTGATTCTCACGAGCACCCTGAATTATTTGCACATATTATTTGCTTATACTCAGGAACTAGAAATATTGTTCAATCTAACGATACGCTTTTGATTACAGGAGAAGGAGATATTTTATTATTAACAATATATACTTTAACTGAAGATATTTCTAATTCAACATATAATTATGCACCCATCGAAGAATTAACACCAAATACTTTCCAAGGACTTTTTATCTTTGAAATGAAAGAAAATTGTGCAGAAATCTTCTCAATTATTAAGGAAGGAAATCTAAAAATTGAAAAGGAAAGTTCAAATTACATAATTTCAATTGATTGCATCGACATTATTGATAAAGAATTGTCAGGCCAATACAAAGGAACATTAAGAATTGAATGTGTTGATAATTTGAAGAACATAATGTTTCTTGAAAATAAATACTTATTCAGTCATAAACAAAGACATTGATTAAGTTAAAACAACAATTTAAAATTAAAACCAGCCCATAACAAGGGTTTAATAAAATGCAGGCTATCAGCGGATTAGGAAACTTTACCGTTTCAATCCAGCTTTCTCATCGTGGGACGATGACGATGTTCCAACCGCCTGCACTTTATCAACCCCCAGCCGTTGGGCAACATTAAGGCTGAGAAACCAGAATGCAATATTACGAGAAGGATGCAATAAGTTATAATTTAAAATAGATTGATAAAATGAAAAGGATTCTATTAGGAACTATAATCTTAATGATTTTTATAACAAATTATTCATTATTAGGTCAGGAAGTTAAATGGAATGGTAAAATTGATGAAGATAAAACCATTGGAAAAGTTGATTCAATGATTGTTACTAAGTATCTAGCAAAGTTTCGTGATAGTATTGTTGTTAAAAGAGAACCCAGAGAAAAGAAATATAAAGTATTATTTGATAAAAAGGGGGTGATTACTAATAAAACTTATATTGGCTATTCTGACCAATTATCAGATTCGTACGAATATACTTACAATAAGGATGGAGGTATTACAAAAGAAGTTTCAAAGAACTCAAACGGAGAGAATAGATTTATTATTGAATTAACTTATGATAATAACCATAAAATGATAGAAGAAAAACATTGGTCTATTCTTGGCAATAATGATAAATGGATAATAAAAAATAACGAAATAGAGAATACTGCAATAAGATATTTTACCAAAGGAGAAGGAGATTTTACAAGTTCGTCAGGTACAAAGTATTATTTTAATAAGAATGATTTGATTGAAAAAGTTGAAGATGATAACTACGTTTGGATATATAAATATGATGACAGGAATAATTTAATATTCAGATTTATGGATGAGAAAATGCAAGCCATAAACTTAGATGATAATTCTAAATCTAATCATATTAGTTCTATCGAAATGAATTATGATTCAAATTCCAACATTATTAGATACATTGACAAGTCAAGAGGGAAAGTAAATAAGGACAAATTTTTTACATATGAATATGATAATCTTGGAAATTGGATAAAGAAAATTGAATATTGGAAAGATGAACCAATTTATATTTTTGAAAGGGAGATATTTTATAAATAACGTTGCCCAACAAGGGTTTAATAAAATGCAGGCTATCAGCAGATTAGGAAACTTTATCGTTTCAATCCAGCTTCTTATCGTGGGACGATGACGATGTTCCAACCGCCTGCACTTTATCAACCCCCAGCCGTTATGCAAAATAGTAGAAACTCGGGGCGGAAAGATTAA
>JABLXD010000098.1 GCA_013178285.1 Methanofastidiosum sp. | reverse complement strand
TAACAAGGGGTTAATAAAATGCAGGCTATCAGCGGATTAGGAAACTCATTCGTTTCAATCCAGCTTTCTCATCGTGGGACGATGACGAGGTTCCAACCGCCTGCACTTTATCAACCCCCAGCCGTTATGGGTAATTTTAATCAAAATTCGCACATCATGAGAGTTTTAACACTGATATTAATTTTTCTAATGTATTCACAGTTTTCAATGTCTCAGAAACTTGAGAATTTAGAAGCTATTAAATTGAATACTAAATTTAGACTTGAGTTAATAAAAATAAATTCTAAATATTCATATAAAGTTGTTTCCAAAGAGACTTTTAATAATGAACTTGAAACGAGTTCTGTGCAAAAACTACTCGATGACTCTTTGAAGAATAATGAAATTCTAGGAATCTTTGGGATAGGTAAATTTGGAAACACAAAAAGTATAATGTTATTTATAAAAAGCGGTCATGAATTTCCTTTAGACTATTCATTATTTATTGATACTGAAGGGAAAGAAAAATATAAGAAAACTTCAACAATTCAATTGTATCCAAACGTACCATCAAATGAAATGTGGCCATATAATATTTATTCTTTAAAATTCTTAGAGTTTAGTAAGGCTGAAATTAATGATTATCAATTGGAACAGGAGAAAATGGATACTATATGCAAAAGTCACTATGATATTGAGAAAGGGAATGCTCTTATCAATGAACAATTAACTTTAATATTAGATCTAATTACTAAGCTAAAAGTGTCGGGAATTGATAGAATTAATGAGTTTGAAGATTCAATTAAGTCAATTCCAGCATCTGCTTGGGGAAAAGGCGATGAACTTAATATATTAGACAGTAATAATAGATTAATTGGCACCTATATTAAACGTAGGAAAATTGCTGAGCCATTAGTATTCGAAATAACGGAATGCCCTTATTTAGAGAGAGAAGTAACTTATTTCTTCACAAAAAGGGAAAGAAAAATAAAATTTGTAGTTTTCAAATGGCGACAAAAATGGATAGATGGTTGGCAATCCAGAGCATATTATAATGTTGAAAGTGATTTTAGAACTAAACATGAGTTTGTTAAAAATTTCTTGAATAAAAATCTTAGTCTACCAAGTAATAATTTAGAAAATAATAAATGGATTAAAACAAGATGGGTAACAGATGAAGGTGTGATTGCTGAGTTAAATTTGTATATTGATCAATACTCTAGAAGTTTAAGATTGAAAATATATTTAGAAGATGAATAAAACTACCCATAACACGGGGTGTACAAAATGCTGGTTTCTAGCGGATTAAGTCTCTTTTCGTTTCAATCCAACTTTTCACTTTTGGATGAGGAAAATGTTCCAAGATCCAGCACTTTATACACCCCCCACCGTTACCGCCAATATTTAACGAAAAAACACATCTAACGAAATACCAATGATTAGGAAACTGTTTTTAAATGAGAAGTTTATTCTTTGGCTGATTCTTATTAATTCAGTAATATTATTTGTAGGGGGCTATTTCCCATCAGATTATCAAAAATTTTTATTGTCAATTGCTGACAACCTTATTACGGCTTTATTTGTAATAGAAGTAATTGTCAAATTCAATGAATATGGAATAAAAACTTATTTTAAATCAAATTGGAATAAGTTAGATTTCTTTCTAATCGTAATATCAATTCCTGCTTTTATAGCTTTTATTTTCAATCTAAACTTTATCGATTTTAGTTTTCTTCTTGTATTCAGAATAATGCGGGTTTTTAAAGCATTCAGGTTCTTTAAATTTATACCTGATGTAGGTAAACTAGTTGTGGGAGTTCAAAGGGCGCTAAAAACTTCTGTTTTCATATTTCTTGGCTTCTTTATTTACATTTTTATTATCGGAATTCTTTCTTACAATTTATTTCAAAGCACTGGCTCAGAATATTTTAGCAATCCAATGATTTCGCTCTATTCTACTTTTAAGATTTTCACTGTAGAAGGTTGGTTTGAAATACCTGAACAAATTACCTTGAACTATTCAAAGTTAGGCTCCTTTTTTTACGTACCTTTATTTCATATTCGTTGTGCTTACGGGAGGAATTTTTGGTCTCTCTCTTGTTAATTCAATTTTTGTAGACTCAATGGTAAGTGATAACAATGATGAACTTGAAAAGAAAATTGATATACTAAACTACAAAGTAACAGAAATACTAACTAAAATAAATCACGATGAAACTAGAAAAGATTCTTGATAACGTAAATTCGTTAGAAAAAAACTCATTCATCAA
>JABLXD010000097.1 GCA_013178285.1 Methanofastidiosum sp. | reverse complement strand
CAATGTCCAGAATACGGTGGAGAGCAAGTCGATGGAATTATAGATAATAGAGAGGTAGATAGAAATTGGAGTGAAGCTATAAATACGAGTGATAATTGGATTTTTTTTATTCGATTAAATTCTGTTGATCATTCTATAAATATTAGTTCGATAGAGGTTACCAAAGATAATCCGCCCAATGTAGAAAATGATGATTCAAATGAATATAGATTGTCCGATCAATCTTCTTTAATCGAATTATTGCAATTATTACTTCATTATAAAGGTTTTAATTACCATTTAAAGAACCAAAAAGTCAAGTTAACAGTTGTGCTAACATGTTGGGATGAGTTGAATACAAAAGAAAAACCTAAATCCATTCTTGAGTCGAGACTGCCTTTATTATTAAATTTTATTGAATCAAATTGGGACAGCCAATATGTTAAATTTATAGGTTTATCGGCGTTGGGATTTTCATTAAATGACCCTAAAAACAAAGAAAAATACCAATATGAAGGTCCTGATAGTTTTGGATATTTGATAAAAGATGACGGTGTGGAGACAAATGATATTACGGAACTAATTTTAGAGGCTTTATAGTGGAAATAATAATTAATCAAATATTATGTGGTGAGGATGAAAAAGGAGGATATGGATTGCTCAAGCACTCTCTATCTGATTTAAAACTTGCAAAGAAATTAGCATTTAATACAGATATCCAAGAGCAAACAGGTGAAAATTATTGGGAGTCAGCAATTCGTGGTTTTTTAGTTGATGATTATTATTTAATCATGAAAACATTTCCCGATAAATCATCCAATGTTAGACCTGGAAGGGTTTTTTCTCATGTCTTTGTAATTTCAAAAACTGATTTGGTTAACATTCAAGATATAAAACCTATTCTTGAATTACTTCCTGAAAATATAAACAAAGAAATTATTGTTGAACCAATTCTATATAAACAAGTACGAGATATTGAGATTGAAGTTCCGTTACATTTTCATGAGCGTTTCAATAAAGTTATTCATGGGTATGTTAATGTTCAAGACTATTCAAAAACAATAATCTGGGTAGGTATAGAAAATTTCGATTTAGCTTTATCGCATTTTTGGAAAGTTCTACCTATTGAAGAAAAACAATCTTTGAATTTTGGTTTAAACTTTAATGCAGATGCAATACCTAAAGGCAAATTAAACTTAATAAACATCCCTGAAAATATAGAAAGCAAGTTTCTAAAAAAGGGATTTTGCTTGATTCGTAAAAACGACAATTATGTTTTAAAAGAAATCTTTGAACAAATAATTGCTGGTGACCCTAAAGCCAATGAAAGAATATCCAATTTTAAAAACATAATTCAAACAGGTGATTTAACTAGAGACGCAGTTAATAAGATCGGGAAAGTATTAAATACTTTTGAAAACATTGACTCTATTTCTGATTTAAAAAAACTAAATACTTTGTCTCACGTTGTTGCAGAATATTCTCCTTTAAAAGATAAAGGAGTTCCTTTTAAAGAAAAGTTACTTGATAAAATATGCGATTTAGTTTCTACGTGTGATGTTAGTGAATTACATATAATTAAGACATTCAAAATAAACAGTTTTGAGAGTAGTGAAGGAAAATTATCACAATCAATAAATACGTGGCTTGCAAATCAATTATTTTCAGAGAAAGAAACTAGGAAGAAAAATTATTCACCATTATTTGAGAAGTTGAATGGGAGTAGTATTGTTAACTGGTGGACTATTAACATAAAACATCAACTTGACATTTTTCTTTCATCAATTAGTCCTGATAAGGCATCTACAGTATTTAATTGGTTACAACAAGATATCTCAATTTTAGAGTTAATTGAACCAACAATAGACAAATCGAGTGAATCTGAAAATTCTTTTGTACTTCAATTAAAAAAATCCATCAATAAATCTAATTTTCAAAATCTGGTACCATTTGCATTGAATAGAAACTGGCTTAAGTTTCATGCAAAACTCATGATTCTTGAATATTCGTTTGAGCAAGCATTAACAAATCAATTAGTTGTAGATTATCAAGTCGAATATCTTGATGGAATTAAGGAAATAATTGCAACTACATCATCAAATTCTGTTATCAATTTTGCAATAAATAATGGTGATAATAGATTAATCCAAATTTGTGGTGAATATTGTCGTAAAGACTCATCTCTTCTTGCCAATCTTGATGTATTGAATTTTAACTGGCAGTCAATTTGGTATTATTCAATTCTTAATGGAAATAATTTATCTGATGGAATAATT
>JABLXD010000096.1 GCA_013178285.1 Methanofastidiosum sp. | reverse complement strand
GTTATCCCTCTTGCCGTAGCAGCAGTAGTACCTCTGCTCGATTATTGCAGCATTTAGAGATAGCCCGCAGATCTTCTGCACAAATAGCCTTACATCCGCATCCGGCAGTATTGTTGATATGAAGCTCTCCCAGAGATCAGATCTTGCAGCAGGGTCATAGGTGACATCTGCTACCATAGTGATGTAGTCTTCTCTCCTGTGCTCCCTGAACTCCATTTTCAAAAGATCAAGCGTGCCATTATCACAGCACAGGAGGTATAGATTTCTATCAAATCTATCAGGACTAACCTTGATTTCTGGCTGTGATTTAAGGCAGTTTATCATGCCCTTAAGCTTGTTGTTGCTGAATGAATTTTTGGCAAGATCCAAAAGCTTCTTTAGCTCTTCCTCACTCTTTGCCTTTTCTGTCTCTACTTTGGCGATATTTTTGATAGTCTCAACAGCTAGCTCCCAGATCATGTTCATGTCATCAATTGCCCAGTGCCTTCCATCCCATACATAGAATAGGTCTTCTGGAGGAGAATACCTGAACATGTTGCCAAAGTAGTATACCATCCTCTCAGAATTTCCGGCATCGTTTTCTAGAAAATGCCTTGTGGGCCAGTCAGTCTTTATCCTGTTGACTTCTGTCTCTGACAGGGGCTCTTCTGTGAGGGTCTTATTGACGGCGTGGAGACACTCATTGATCTTTTTAGGATCGTAGCCCCTATTGTATAGCTCCCCGGAAAGGCTTGTGAGCTCCATGTTTCGCCTTCCGCTTTTTATTATGCCTTCTTTTTCCCTGTTTTCATGCGCGGTATCCTTGGCCCTAAAATTAGGCTTGTTACTTTTTGCTTCAATCGCGCTGAGAAGCCAATCCGGGATCTCAGCCAGCAGGAAGTCAGTTGGCGATTTTATCCAGCGGTAGTGCCTTCCAGTCTTGTGTATAGAAGGCGGAGCCTTTGCATAGGCACCTTCACCCTGGATATCTATGCCAGGCCTTAGATCAGTGATCTTTTGGACATGCCTGCCGTTAGTCTTGAAGTAGTAGTGGTAGCCTCCGCCCTCTCTTCCAGTTTTTACAAGAGGCGTAATCAGGCTATAGTCCTTAGGCTTGATGCTGTTCAAAGAGTCAAGGCCACCCTTGTCTATATCGATGTCCATGACTGCGATACTGCTTATATCGCCGCATACTATCCCTATGTCTGCGTTAGGCCACTTTCTAAACCAATCCTCTACCTCTTCTTCAGTAGCCATTTTCTTTTCGTATGCCTTCCACTCTATCAGGGGAATTTTATCCATCGTTTTTATCGGGATAGCGTTCCATCCAAGAGAGCGGTAGTAGTTGGCCCAGGAAGTAATAGGGCTATCAATCGATGGCATTGGCCCTATTTTTAGGGCCAAATCGTCATCTTGGATTTCACTCATTTGAATTCCCCCTAAAGGGTATTGCATAACCTTTTGCAATCAATATCTCAAGGGGCCGTGCAAGCCTTTCATCGACCCTCACAACCTGGCCTTTTTTAAATGGTCCGTTTGGCAGGGCCATACCATCAAGAAAAAGAGGAATATCTTTCAGCAGCTCAACATACTGGCCTATAAGATGCTCCCCTCTAGAACTGGCCTTAATTTTAGGGCCAGGCAGCCCTTCGATGCAGTTATTTACGGTAGCAGTAATCCAATTCACCTACTGTATCCTACCGCTCGAACCAGTAAATCCACTGATTCTGGTGACTAAGCGCATTTTTTCGCTTATCACATTTGAAGCCTTGAGCATAGGGCCTATTGGCCTTAATATCAGACCTCAAAATTTTCAACCAATGCACCACCATAGTGTGGCCGAGGTGTACTTTCTCCTCAACCTCTTTAGCGGTGAACGGCATTATACCAGATTTGATCACATCTAGAATAGATGTGTCCATTCTTGTATTTGACATATTTACCGTTGCAGTTCAAGAAGGAGCTTATTTATAATTATCGTGCATGAAAACAAAGCATGCGGTATTCCTGATTACAAATTTATTAGTTGTGAGAAATCAAATACATTAACTTATAGTCGTGGTTTGAATCACTGGATGTGCGCCAAGGTGGTTTATGTCACAGGGAATCTACCATCTCACAAAAAAGAATTTTACAGAAAAAATAAGGTCAAGTATTGAAATGGAAAAGAAATATTTTTCCCTATTTTCCCTATTTTTTTCCATATCCTTAAATATATGGAAAAGGCAAGAGTATTATGTGATATTATGTTTATGGCAAGAAAAATTAAGGTAACTATGGTGTTTTTGGTTCTGATAGGTAC
>JABLXD010000095.1 GCA_013178285.1 Methanofastidiosum sp. | reverse complement strand
AATAATCTCTATCAAGTTCCAGCATATTTTGTGACCCCCTATCATTTTTGTCGTTATTAATGATAGGTTACATAATGTGCTGGGTTTTTTCATTCGCAATTTTTTCCTGTTAAAAAGCTAGCACAACAAGTTAAAGTATTATAATACAAAATATAATAATATTTATTGCCTATAATTTCATCGTTTTCATAATTATTGCATTAACTTTATTTACATCAAATTTCTCATAACAAATTCTTAAACTTTCTTTGCCCATTTTTTCTAACTCTTCTTTATGTTCTATCATCCATATCATTTTCTCTGCAAGAGCTCCTGCATTTTTTACTGGAACTAGAAATCCGTTAACCCCATTAATAACTGTTTCACGACAACCAGGTGCATCTGTTGTAATAATAGCCCTTCCCATAGCCATTGCTTCCAGTACACTTTTGGGAGTGCCCTCATGATATGATGGCAACACAAAAACTGAACATCTTTCTAAAAAAGGTCGGACATCATCTGTCGAACCCAAATACTCAATAATTCCATTTCTAATGTAATCCTGTATTTCTTCTTCTTTTATTGCTGATGGGTTAGTATCAAAATAACCTACTATCTGTATCCTTACAATAGGATATCTTTCTTTAACTATTTTAGCAGCCTTAATATATTCAATTACACCTTTATCTCTTATAATTCTTCCAACGAATAAAAAAACTAGATTTTGTGGAATTGGTTTTTCAGTAAATTTATTTAAATTAACACCAGAACCATTTATCATTACTATTTGAGACTCTTTTATCAAACCACTATCCAGCATTTCTCTAGAATCATCTTTGTTTTGAAAAAAAACCTTGTTACAGAAATTGAATGCTGCTTTATACTCAAGTTTAAGAAT
Organism: Methanofastidiosum sp.; assembly: GCA_013178285.1. Lineage (NCBI taxonomy): Archaea > Methanobacteriati > Methanobacteriota > Candidatus Methanofastidiosia > Candidatus Methanofastidiosales > Candidatus Methanofastidiosaceae > Candidatus Methanofastidiosum > Methanofastidiosum sp. Next base: position 1,420 of record JABLXD010000095.1, on the reverse strand, counting down.
GCGTCTTGCAAAGTTCTTTTTATTTTCGTTACGTAGAACAGATCCTAGTCCACCCATTAAAGCATAAATTTCCTTTATACCTGCTAATTTTGCTGCTATACACCCATATATAATTGTTTTTGCGTGATATGCAAAGATTTTATCTGGCTTTTCTTTAATAATTACTTTCAGTATAGAAAAAAAACCGACAATATCTTTAATAGGATTTGTACTAGTTCTATCTACTCCATTTATAGATACGTACTTAATTCCTCTTTCTTTAAATTTGGTTTCCCATTCCCTTTCAGGTTCAGGGGCTGCAGCAATTACATCATGACCATTTTTAAGCATTTCAATCATCATATCTTCCCTAAAGTAAAATAGAGTAGGGGCATAGCTTGATAAAACCATAATTCTCATTGGGATTAGCCTACTTTCTAGTCATTTTCTTGAATTCGTTGATCTCAATATCTATACCCTCTTCAAATGACATTGGATTATAATTGAAATCCTTTTTTGCCAGCTCATGACTATATACTCTGTCTTCTCCCATACGAAGTATTTTCTCAACAATATCTAGTTTGCCTAAAGTCATTCCTTTAAGCATATAAGCAATAAATACACTTATATTTATAGGGACAGGTATAAATATTGTATTTTTATTTAATTTTTTACTAATAATTGTCAGTGCCTCTTTAATACTAATTGGCTTATTACCAGATAAATTGTACTGTTTATTTGCAGTTATCTGGGGATTCATTAAGACATCATAATATGCTTTTCCTAAATCCCTTGCATTTACTGGCTGAATCAAACTTTTCCCACCATTAACTAAAGGGAAAAATGGTAAATTATTTATCATCTTTATGAATTTACTCATGTTATGATCACACATATCACCATAGATCATAGTGGGTCTTAATATCGTTAGAGAAATTTTATTTTTTGCTATTTTCATTACTTCAGATTCAATACGAAAATAATCAGATGATGCACTTTTATACCTAGAATATATTCCTGTAGTATGCACCAAGATTGCTCTTGAAACGTTATTAGTAATAGCAGCTTTGACAATATTTATAGAATGATGAGTATTATATATATATGCAATACAGTCTCAACTTCTTTCATTATTTCATTAATGAAAGATTCGTCGTTTAAATCTCCATTCACTATCTCAATGTCAATCCCGCTATTTTTTAAAATTTCTATATTACTGTTCTTTCTTACAGCACACCTTATTTTGCCTTCATATTTATTGTTAATTAATTGTTGAAGAAAATATCTCCCTGTATGTTGCGTAATTCCTGTAACTATATAGATTACGATAATGATTTTACATTCGCAGGCATAACCTGTTTATGACCTGTTCCGGGACCTTGTTAATTGAATTAATGAACCCCCTAACAGCTTCACGAATTTGTTTTACAGAGGAGTAGAA
>JABLXD010000094.1 GCA_013178285.1 Methanofastidiosum sp. | reverse complement strand
GAGGATGCGACGTGGATCAACCAAGAAATCTTGCAATAAGTGTTACTGTTGAATAAATTGAACTTTGAATTTAAAATTTTATTCACCCGTTAGGGTTTTTGAATCGCCCTTTGGGCGGTTAAGGCGTAAGGAGGGGTTATAGCCATGAAAGATTTCCCTCTGTCGGATTTAAATCCGGCCCAACAAGAAGCAGTTCTTTATTGTGAAGGTCCACTTCTTGTGCTTGCAGGAGCAGGAAGTGGTAAAACTAGAGTTATCACTTATAAGTATGCATATCTCAAAGAAGCAATGGGATTTCACCCTTCTTCCATCTTTACCGTAACATTTACTAACAAAGCAGCTGATGAAATGAAGGAAAGAATTTTTAAGATGTGCAATGGAAGTCTTAAAAATACCTGGATAGGAACTTTTCACTCTTTATGTGTGAGAATCCTGCGGGCTCATATTGAAAGAATTGGTTACAAAAAAGATTTTGTTATCTACGATGAAGACGATCAGGCAGGATTGATAAAGAGAATTCTTAAAGATTTAAACATGCACGAAGCTCTATGTAAATGCGTGGTAAATAAGATAAGTAACTTAAAGTCGAACTTAATTACTCCAGAAGACTATATTTCAACTACCGAAGGATATGAATTTGAAGAAAGACTTGGTAGAATATACATGCGTTATCAGACAGAACTTCAAATATGCAATGCTCTGGATTTTGACGATTTGATTCTTTGTGTAATCAGATTATTTAGTGAAAACGAGGATTTACTGAAACGATACTCTGAGCAATTTAGATATATACTTGTTGATGAATTTCAGGATACAAATAAATCTCAGTATGAACTGTTGCAACTTCTTTGCAAATATCACAAAAATATATGTGCTGTAGGAGATGATGACCAGAGTATTTACAAATTCAGAGGAGCAAACGTTTTTAATATCTTGAATTTTGAAAGGGATTTTCCACAGACAAAGATAGTCAAACTTGAACAGAATTATCGCTCTACAAAGCACATTATTCTGGCTTCTACTGCTATGATTTCAAAAAATCCATTAAGAAAACCAAAAAATCTTTGGACAGAAAAGGATTGGGGAGAGAAAATTTTTTACTGTCAATTATGCAATGAGGAAGAAGAAGCAAAGTATATTACAAAAATAATTAAAGAACTTTATCTAAAAGGTGAGTATGAATATAGAGACTTTGCAATCCTTTACAGATTAGTTCTTCAGGCAAGAGCATTGGAAGAGGCTTTACGCATAGAAGGAATTCCCTATCAGGTGATAAGCGGAGTTAGCTTTTACCATCGCAAGGAGATAAAAGATGTACTTGCCTATATGCGTTTTATTTTAAACAAAGAGGACAATGTTAGCCTTTTAAGAATTATAAATACTCCACCAAGAGGGATAGGAGCTGGAGCTCTACTGAAAATTGAAAATGAAGCTAAAAAACATATGATTTCACTATATGAAGCAATAAAGAGGATTATAAAAGACGATTCTGTTGCAAGTAATTTAAAAGAAAAGCTTTTGTCTTTTACCATAATTATAGATGAACTCTCTGAGAAGAACTATCAAGATGCTGCATCGATGATAAAGGACATACTGAATCTTACAGGATATCTTGAGGAAATTGAAGAAGACAGGATTCAGAACGTCCTTGAGCTTTTAAGTTCGGCTGAAAAAGTCTCTGTAAAAGAATTTCTTGATAAAGTTTCTCTCGTTTCAAGCGTTGATACATGGGAAAGGAAGAAAAATGGAGTTTCTCTGTTAACTCTTCATGCTGCAAAAGGGCTTGAGTTTCCAGTAGTTTTTATAGCAGGATGTGAAGAAGGGATTTTGCCATACTTTAAGGCTCTTGAAGATCCTCTTGAATTACAGGAAGAAAGGAGACTTTTTTATGTGGGAATGACAAGGGCAAAGAATCTCCTGTTTATTACAAGTGCAAAACAGAGAAAGCTTTATTCAAAAGTTCAAAAGCAAGAGCCATCTAGCTTTATCAAAGACATCCCATCTGAATACTGTACATGTATTAGAAAGGATTACTCTACATTTACGCCACATAAAAAAGAGGTTGAGACACCGAAGGTTAAGCCTCCGTTTGTGATAGGATGTAAGGTTAAACATCCAACATGGGGGATTGGAGTTGTCAGGGACTATTATGGTGAAGGAGAGGATTTAAAGGTTGTTGTTAACTTTCCCGGAATAGGGGTTAAAAAATTAGCCCCAAAAATTGTAAACTTAGAGAGGGTGTAGAGATGAAAATTTCAAAGGAAGAAGTAAAACATATTGCGATGCTTAGCAGACTTGAACTTGAAGAAAAAGAAATA
>JABLXD010000093.1 GCA_013178285.1 Methanofastidiosum sp. | reverse complement strand
ACCTAGAATTGGGGCAATTGATTTTTGCCCTTTGGAAACAAAAATTATTCGCATTGTTCCAAGGGTAACATCAATTATTCTAGCAAAGAATATTAGCGTAGGTAGAACCAGATATAGATATAAACTACTTTCAAGAAATGTAATCTCCATTTGTCTTTAATAAATTTCCGTAAATCTATGGAGTTTTTAGAACATGTTGAAGCTAATAGTGTCAAAAAGAATTTTTTTTTGGTTTTTTACAATAGTTATTGCTTGCAATTATCTAATTATAAAAAGCTTAAGATATATTAATCTTCAATAATATTTACCCTTTTTACATTATGCAGAACTTTCTAGATAATATGGTGGATCTATAAAGAAAATCAAATTTGTGCAAAGTAAAATACCTTCCTGAAACCCTTTTATTTGAGGTTAACAGGAAGGCAACTTTTTTCTCTTGTGTTCATGTTAAACCATTTGAAATGGCTATGTTGGTTTTAATTGCTAAGATACTAAGATTTGTATGTATTAAAGGATTAACTAGGTTAGCTTTACTTTTCTTCACTATTTATCTTATCAAGGTTTTCTAGTCCTTCAATTTTCATGGATTTGGATAGATTAGAAATGTTTTTCAGGTTAATGTTCTCTCCCTGAATACATATTAGTGCATTTTCGCTACCACCAATTATTAATAATAGTTCAACTATCCTTCCGTTAATATCTTTAACGAGGAATTTCAAATCCTGATCTTTTTCCTTAATTACCATCAACTCTTTATAATCTTTAGCTGGGAGTTCTTTCATAATCTCGTTATGAAAGTTCACTCCTTCCCCTTCCGTTTCTGTGGCTAAAATTTTTATGCTAGAAAGTCCACGAACAACCTGATTTAATTCTTTATCATCTGAACTAACATCTGTGAATAAATCGAACATATATTTTGAAATAAAGACTGAGGTGTAACCTTCTTTACCTGAATATTTATCAAATAACTTATCTACAGGTGATTTCTGCCCCATTATCAAATTAGTGCTAATCAGTAGCAATAATGTTATTAAAACTTTTTTCGTTGTATTCATTAGATTAGGTTGTATTTAGTTATTATTATCATCGTAAAGAATTTCCTTAATTATAGGAATATTTTTTGGTTCATCAATCGATTCAATTTTGTCAAGATATTCAAGGTTTTTAGAAATCTCACCTAGTGGTTTCATTGCTTGATAGGGAACATTGAGCCTATTTAAAGGTTCCAGCTCATCTTGTGCCATGTTAAGTTTTGATGCAAATAGTGACAATACACGTTTTGTTTCCTGCATTGCCAGGTAGGGATCATCAAATGTATCAGTAAGAAGAATCTCATTCTGTTTACTTGTGAATAGAAAACCTAGACCAATTATTATAATTACAGATGCAGCAGCTGCCCATACAGCAAATAATTTATAAATTTTCGAACCCTTATCCTCTTCACTCTTCGTTTTGTTCGCAAATTCAATGGCTTTAATTATATCCTCTTCAAAATTAAGTTCAGACAAATCGCTTTGAATTATAAATAAATTGGAAAAAAGTTCTTTATCAGTCTTAAATTCGTCAGGAACATTGTCTTGTGAAAGATAATTTCTGAGCAAATCCTCCTCATCAATGGATGTATTTCCATTGTAGTAATTATCAAGAAGGTTCTTTATTTTAAATTTATCTTCCATAATTATTCTCTCTTCTAATTGCTTCTTTTACTAATTCTTTAAGTTTCTTTCTTGATCTTGAAAGAGATACTCTGATATTTTCTTCAGTAATTCCTAAATTAATTGAGATCTCTTCAAAACTCATTCTTTCAATATCTCTCATTACAAAAACCTTTTGTTGATTTGGGGTCAACTCTGTGAGCGCACTATTTATCAGGTTAAGTTTATAGTTTTCAGTATATTCTAGATTAACCTGATCTTCACTATCATCATACAAATAAATCTTCTCAATTGAGATATTTTCTTTTCTTAACCTTAGTTTATCAAGGCAATAATTACGTGTAATAGTTACAGCGTATGCCTCAATATTTTTAATACTTTCCAAAGAGTCTCTTGATGTCCAAAGTTTTACAAATATATCCTGAAGTGCATCCTTGGCCTCATCATTGTTGCCAATGATTTTGACACACAAACCGAATAAGCGATGGCTCAACGGTAATACTTTCTCTTTGAACTGATGATCATCCATAATTCAATGCGAAAATACCAATTTTACCCAAGAATTGTAGGCTTGTTATCAGCAATATTTGCTAACACTTGGGTAAGGCATTCTGGATTTATGTTTCCTCGCATTGATATACAAACAAATGAATCCTTTTCGTTAAT
>JABLXD010000092.1 GCA_013178285.1 Methanofastidiosum sp. | reverse complement strand
TTATACACAGCCTCGATAAGAATCCACATAATCCACTTATAGATGGCAGAACACATCGTGATATTGATTCAGACCTTAATCTTGAGGAATTAGTAAATAAAGTAAGATCAAAATTAAATTGTCTGGTAATCTTAGCACATCCAGAAGAAGATAAAGGACTTTTAAAATCTTTTTCTAATAAAGAAGCTGCTAATTATATTTGTCGTTTAAGGTTTGATGCTCTTGAATACATATCAGATACCTGGAAAGATAGATTAATTAGTACAAATCGTTTAAGCGAGAATTTTTTCAATAAAATTGCAACACTTGAAACCTCAGATCCTAAATCTCTTGATGATATTGGTAATAAACTAAGAAACGGAAAACCAAGAGCAACTTACATTAAATTAAGTGATTTTTCGCTTTCATCTTTAAAACTGGCTCTTCATGACCCAGAAGTAAGAGTGAGAATTTACGAATTGCCTGAAATGTTTCACAATAGAATTACTAATATTGTAATTAATGGAACAACATTTTTAAAAGATATAGATTTAAAAATGAATCCTGAGCTTAACACATTAATAGGTGGAAGAGGTGTCGGAAAATCAGCAATCATTGAATCGGTAAGATATTGTCTTAGCTTACCAATATTTGCTGACACTTTACAGAAGGAAGAGTTTGTTTCAGCAGTGTTAGGAAGTGGTGGTGAGGTTTACGTGGGTATTGATAAATACTTTGGACAAAAGAAGACCTCATACAAAATCAAAAGAATAGTTGGCAAAGAACCAGAAGTATATGATGAGAATAACGAAAAAATATTTCTCAATCCCACAGAAATATTCGAAAAAGAGAAAAATCCAATCATTATTGGTCAGAAAGAACTATATGTCATATCTCAGGATGGAAAATTCCTTTTACAACTTATAGACCAATTTATAGGCGATAAAATCAGAATAAAGCAAAAAGACTTTGAAGACCTAAAAGTTAAACTTAATAATAATGGCAAAATGATCATAGAATTAGAGAAAAATCTTACTAGAAAATATGAATATGAACAGCAACTCAGATCAATAGAATCTAAAATAAAAGATTACGAAAAAATCGGTGTTGTAAAAAAGTTGGAAAGATATACACAAATCCTTGAAGATGATGAAAATATTATTTCCGCAGACAGAAATTTTCAAGAACTAAACCATAATATTGAAAATATCCTAAACCTATCAATCCAAAAAATTTCGGAAGTGATCTTATCTTTAAAAAGAGGAAAAAGTGAAAAAAAACAAATTCTCGAAACGTTAGCTGGGGAATTCGAAAGAATAAAAAACATCATAGAGGAAAACCAGATTGTGCAAGAACTAAATAATATTTATGAGACAAAAATTAAAGAAATTATTAGAAGTTGGAATAGCGAAAAAGAAAAAGCCGAAAAAGAAATCGAAGATGTAAAAAGAAAATTAGGTGAGGAAAATCTCCAACCAGAAAAACTTGAAGAGCTAACAAGACAAAAAGCTCGGATAGAGTCACTAATGAAGGAATTTAAGAAGCATGAAGAACAACTTGAATCCATGAAAACAAAAAGAAAGACAATTAAAGAAATAATTAATAATTTAAGATACGAATTATTTAAAATTAGAGAAAATGAAATCCGAGATCTTAACCAGAAACTCAAAGATAAAGTAAAAATAAATGTCATTTATGAAGGGGAAAAGAAAGAATTTAAAAAATACTTCACAAATCTTATTCAAGGTTCTGGTTTACATAAAGATGCTATTGATTCCCTTATTGAGGCAGAGGGGATTGTTGTTGATGGGATTTTGATAAGTGAATTTATAAAAACAGGAAAAGATAAAATTGTAGAGAAATTTAATCTAACTGATAAAATGGCTGAAAAACTAATCGAATATCTTAAAGACAAGAATAAACTATTTGAACTTGAAACATTATTCCCTGAAGATAAGATAGAAATAGAATTGAAAGTTGATGAAAAATTTGTTTCTTTGGAGAAACTATCACCAGGCCAAAAAGCAACTGCCTTACTTCTTATGATGTTTATAATGGAAGATAGAATTATCATCCTTGACCAACCTGAAGAAGATCTAGATAATCGTTTTATTTACGAAGATGTTGTTAACATATTAAGAGGTCTTAAGGGTAAAAGACAGATTATAACCGCCACTCATAACGCCAACATACCAGTAATTGGGGATTCGGAATTAATCCTTGTTTTAGATAAGCAAGATGATCAATGTAAAATAATTGACAGAGGTTCAATTGATAAAAATAGTATAACAGAAAAAGTTAAAGATATTATGGAAGGCGGTGAAGAGGCATTTTCTAGAAGAGCAGAAAAATATGGAGGGATTGTATGAATGAACTTGAGC
>JABLXD010000091.1 GCA_013178285.1 Methanofastidiosum sp. | reverse complement strand
CAATTATTACCTTAATCTGATATAAATTCTCACCGCCTTCGTATTCTTTCAATAATAATTTTAAAGCCTCTATATTTTTCTTGCCTAAATCCAGGCAAACTTCTTTTGCGGATGTTCCCCCTGTCATATTCTTTACAGTTTTATCATTCAAACCACCAAACCACAGAAGTTTAAATTTGTTTTCTTTTCCTGCTTTTTTACATGTATCGTCTAAAAGTTTTTCGAGCCAGTTATCACCTTTTCTTTTGTATTCAAAAACATCGGAAATTAACTCCTGAGCTTTATCAATAAATCTTTTATTTATTGTTGCAAGAACATAGGTTCTGTAATCTTGTCCTGTCAGAATTGAGTATATTATTTTGCTAGAAAACTCTTTCATAATTCTTACCTCTTTATTTTTATATCATCAGTTATTGTTTCTATCGCCTCGCTTATTTTCTCAATATTCTTAAATAACCTTTCTTCAGTTGGTTTTTTACCTCTAATGGATGTTCCCTGCTTGGCTTTTATCTGCTCTCTAAACTTTATCATCTGCTCGGTTACGATTTTTGAAATAAAATTATCATCCTCCGCTGAAACATTTACCTCATCTATCTTCTGCATAACAAGTATGTATTCATTATCAATTTTTCCAATATCGGCACTGGTGTATTTCCTTGTTTTATCAATATTTCTAAAGAAAGTTTTTAATGGATTAAACCCTATCTTTTTGCCCATTTCTGCAAAAAATTTGTGGCTCTCAATCAATTCATATTCCAAAGAAGAATTTCCCACCACAATTACACATAGTTTATCTTTTTTTAAAACCCTATTCATTTCTATCATTGAACGAAGCATATCTCCTAAATATTCGGAAAGTAATCTAAATCTGTTAGTTATAAAATGTGAATGCGCCCCTATCTCGTGTTTTCTAAATAAATCAAAGTCCATTCCAAGCCAAAGCATATTATACATATGAACTCTATAATAATCTAATGCATTCACATAAGGAGGAGAGGTTACTATTAAATCTATTGAGTCAGATTCGATATCTAATTTTCTCGCATCACCGCAAATTACTTTTACCTCTGGAGCAGTTTTAGCAATTTTGGCCATCTCACTTAACTCTTTCTGCATGGACTTAACTTTTTTTAAAAATAAATCATCCACATCGATACCACCACCATTTTCTACCAATGACCAAATTGTGGAAGATAAAGCAACTCTTCCGAAATCAAACAAATCGTTATAACCCTCTTCTTTTATCTCTAATAAAGTTTCACGAATGCTCTCTAATTTTGAGATTACAACTCTATTGAATATTCTACTTACCTTCCTGTGAGGTAAATTATTGATTCTTTCATCAACTCTCCTGTAATCTAAATCTAAATATCGCTTCATAACTGTTAATTTTTTGTTAAAATATCTGAACTCGCTTTCATCAATTAGTGTGGTTTTGACTTTAGTTATCAGAGCTGCAAGTGGATTAAAGTCATTCCCAACAGAACTTCTACCATTTAGAAATGCCTCTACTAATGTAGTTCCGCAACCACACATTGGATCTAAAACAGTTTCATTTTCTTTTGTAAATAACTTGATGAATGTTAAAGGTATTTGAGGTATGAACCTTGCAGGGTAAGAATGAAAGGTATGGGTAAGATATTGAGTCTTAAAATCTTTAAAATCCCAATCAATTTTATCTAAAATTTTAATTCCATTTTGAAAACTATATTCATTATTAATAATTTTCATGTATTCCTGTTCTGGACATTTTACTCCAAATAATGTTTTTTGTTGGATATTATTTAACATTTTTACATCCCCCACTATTTTTATATCCCCCACTATTTTATTAATTTAATAGTTTTAGGAAGCTTTCCGACCTGAAGAACGAAACTGATGAAACTTTTAGCGTTACCGTTTCTAGTGTACCCAGTTCCCCTGCCAGGACCAGAAACCGCATAAAAGCTATACCCCATAAAACCAGTAGGTGTCGCCTTTGTACCAAATGTAAATTCGCCAAAAAACAGGTTTTATCCTTCCAAGTTTTCCAGGAAAAAAGGGCAACTTAATTTAAGCCTAACCTTAAACGATTATGTTCCGTTTCGGTCTACCATCTAGGATTGTGATCTATTTTTGGGGGTACCAATCGAGCACCAACCAATCCTTTTCTCCTGCCTCAACAAAAAGAAAAACGCCGCAAAACCTTGCGGCGCCTGATTTTTCTGGTGAGCCATGGTGGACTCGAACCACCGACACCCTGATTAAAAGTTCGGAAAAGCATGTTTTTTCTGGTTTTTCTGATTATCTGCAGTTCACAAAAATCTCAGTCAACCAACGGCCTTAAAGCAAATCAATTAATTCTTCAATTGTAAGTCCTGCCTGTCCAAGGATTGACTTTA
>JABLXD010000090.1 GCA_013178285.1 Methanofastidiosum sp. | reverse complement strand
TAGTTATCCATATCGTGTCATTATCATCAACCTCCTATTAATTATTTTCTCCAAACCCTTAAGGGATTAGAAACTTAAAAAATAAACACGTTAATTCATTAAATTCATTGAATTCATGTTGACAGCTAATTTTTTCGCATATATAATTGGACTATAAATAAATGGTTTCATAGAGAAATAGATTAATTGGAAATGAATGTCAGGAGTAAAAATAGATATAATATTTTTTGCACTTATTTTTGTAAGTGCCTAATTATGATACCATACCATAATTAATAGTCAATACTTTTGAGTTTTGGTCAGGAAGGCAGTCACTACGACTGCCTTATTTTATTTTGTGCTAAATGTACAGGTATAATCTGTTAATTAATTTCACTATCAATTTTTGTAAAAAGGTTCTATTGTTGATTTGTTGTTGTTGTTCATAACATTCATCTTCAACGGAAAAATAGTTTTCGTCTGAATAATAATTTTGGTATTGCAAATCAAGGGTATAATCGTTGATTAATGGAAATGGTATGATCCTCGCCATCAGGCCACTCCTTTCTTAAGAAGTTTGTATTTCTTTCTGATGTCTCGGGCCAACTTCCTGGGAATAATATTTAACATGCTAAATCACCACATTTCTTATTGGAATAAAGTGGCTGATATTTTTTAGTATACGGCTCTCTGCTCCAAATCAAGTTATACCTCTTTAAATCAAGTTGCTTTGCTTTTTCTTTGATTGAAGCAATAACCTCTTTTATGTTCGACCTAAAATCATCTTTTACATAAAATTTATAACAGAAGCTTTGATAGTTATGATTTTCACCAATATGTTCTACTACTTCCGAACAAGGGATAACGCTTAGAGTCATACCACTATCACAAATTTCATTGTAAAGATTTAGAATTTCCAGTGTTTTGTTAGCAATTTCAATAGTGTCATATAATTTGAAAGGTTCTTTGTTCCCTTGATAATAAAATGCTTTTTTTCTTCCATCATACTTAATATTAAGAATTTGCTCCTGATTTTGGTTAATAATCGTGTACCCATGAAGATTTTTGTGAATTGGATGCCAGTATCCTCTATATAAATAGTTATCTGTAGCATTATATGTGGCGGCATCTATTTCCCGTTTTAACCACAAATCATAACGATAGACATCTAATACTTGATGAAATTTAAACTCATTTTCCTCAATCTTGCTCCAAACCGTTTTGAAACCTTCAATTCCATTACTATCATTCAAAACTAATCTTGTAATATAACTTGTGTCCTTTTCCTGTGGGTGATAACTTTTTGTGATTTCCTTGACCATTGTAAAGATTTCTTGGATAGTTTCATTAGATAATTTTTTCATACTCGACTTCCTTCCCTTATATATTCTTAAGTGTGGTCAGAATGTTAATTTAGATGTTTCACTTTCCACGATTAAAAGTATAACATTTTCCAACTTCATCGTCAAGTATATTTTATATAATATAATCTATAAAGAAATAAATATAATTTATTGGGTAATATCACGTAATAAATATAAGCTTATGCCTAAAAGGACTTCCATAATCACTTATAACTGAACTTTTGTATTATTTGAATATTATATATAAAGGCATAAATATAATAATATCTAGTCTAGTATTCTTGTTTCCTTGACACAAATATAATAAATATCTATAATAATAAATATAATATATATTAAGGAGTGCTAAATTAATGAAAGATTATATTGAATTGAATAATTATATTCGAGAACAAATAAAAATGGAGCGTAAGAAAAAAAAGATTAATGGTGTTAAATTTTCTAAAGAAGTTTTAGGTTTGTCTGGTGGTTACATAAGTCATCTGGAAAAAGGCGTTATTAAGAAAATCGAACGTTTAGATTTAGAAAAAATATTTAGTAATATATTAGAAATATCTGGAGAAGAGCTAGAAAAATATATAAATGAACTGATTGAAGAATCTAAACACTCAGATGAATCAATTGAACAAACTAAAATAATAAATGAAACCGTTGAACCTATTAAAGATGATTCTATTGTTTATTATGATAAAAATAATAAAGCTTTAACTAAAGCTAGTTTTAAAAAGATAATCGACAATATAACATTCAAATTTAATAAGTCTTATAAAAAAAATCCAGAATATGCTTTTAAAAGTTTAGGAGAATTCACGAACAATTTAAGTTTTGATAGTGGTTTAATGTTAGCTTTAATTGGTATGCCATTTTATATCCTAAAAGATACTGATTTCGATATTAGACAAAAGTTTTTTGATGAGATTGGAGATATATTAATAAAATACATAGAAATATATGCAAAAGAAAATAATAATTCCAGTGATGATGAATCAGAAGAAGCTGAAGACTCTTCCGAAAATACATAATAATAAATATAATTTAACCCTATCAAGCACCCTAAAAAGGTGCTTTTTTACTTTCGAATTAAGATTTACGCAAATATCCTTCCATAAATTAGGTAAATCCTTCCCAGTAAGATGAAAATTCAGTTCTCTTGACTCAGTTACAATAGAAAGGAATATAATTTAAGTCATATAGAATATACCCTGCCTCTAATTTAACGCAGGGTTTAT
>JABLXD010000089.1 GCA_013178285.1 Methanofastidiosum sp. | reverse complement strand
TAAGATAATGAGCTCAGAACTGGGTTTTGGGATTGCCTCAAAGCTGTGCAATCTTGTACTTAAGAAACTGCCTTGTCTTTTAAATCTTGATGAGGATTTTAAACAAAGATTGATTCGTTTACTCCATGTTCCCCTTGATCACTACTCTATAGTTGGATTGAGAAGGCTTATTACTAATCCCAAGATACCATCTAATGCAACAATGAATTTTATTAAAAAACCAGAGGAATATCTACTACTTCAGAGATACATAGCGGATGTAGCTAAAGAAGCAGGTGTCCCTGCAATTTACTATGATATCCTGGCCTGGGATATGGCACATTAGAAGAGGATAAAAATCAGCTTTAAGAGCTTTCTTTACAGTGTTTCTTGATACCCCAACAAGCTTAGCAATTGCTCTTGTGCCAAGCTCTGGATTTTTCTTCTTAAGATTCCTTATTGTTACCCAATCTTCCATGTTTATCACCCTTTCACCCTGTTTGGGGGTTACTTTAATAGAAAAGTGGGTCAATTTTCATGAGAATTTTCATTGGACTTCGGGAATTAATCTCTACCACCTCTCTTCCTATTACAAAATCTATGAACAAGTCTGGCATTAGACGGCATAGTCTTTCCTCCTCTCCAGTAAAAATCAATGTGGTCCACTTCAGAATCATCTATAGTTTGTATTTTTTGGCCACAGATACTACATGTTGGGTTAGTTTCATATAATTGCTTTTTGTATTCCCATTTAAAAGTACGTGGTTCTGATGATGGATATCCCACGATATTTTTTAATGACTCTCTCCATTTATCAAATCGATATTGTGTATTTTCAAGACTATCGGTAGAGATTCTTATTGAATCTATAAACCGCTGATCATGGGTCATTAACCATAACAATTCTTCACGAATAGCATCAGCATTGGGGACTATCTGATGCTTCTCATAATTTGAAAAACTCCACATTACTACATCAAACAAACCCTTGTTTAATTTTCTAGTCTCCCAATACCCATTTGGATCCTTATCATTACCAGGGATAAATCTTCTAAATGCTTTATCTCCAAAAACCGTTCTCACGAGGTCAACTGTATTTCTGAATACTGCTTTTAGTTTTTTTGCTTCATCATCAGATAAGTTACAATAACTCTCCATTTCTCTGTTTAGAAATTGTTTCATGGGTGGTTTATATTTAAGATGTGTGTTATGATAAAATGCGAAAAATCGCAATATTAACTCTCTATCAAGCATACGATCTTTAAGTTTTGGAGAGTTCAATATCTCTTGATATTTTTCATTTTCAGACAATTCTTTTAGAAGATCGTTATATTTTCCACGATATATGCAATTTCGGAGTTCTTGATCATTCAGTTTTACAGAACCTGTATTTAGCCTTTCAAATATTTCAAATTTTACGTCTGAGTCAGAATCCTTTGTTATTACTATGAAAGGTAGAGAATAATTTTCTATCACTTTCTGCGCATGCTTATCTAAGTCTTTGAATGTTTTATTGTTGAGTTCTCTTAACACTCCTAGACCTTGTAACTTAAATGATTTATTGTTTTTAGGGAATGTACCATCCAAAAAAGAAAAAATAGAGAGTAAACGTTGTTGCCCGTCAATTACGATCTCAGTTCCTTTTTCCGTTTCAGCGGTATATAACAGGGATAGGGACGCCCAATAAAATAGATTCTATTAATCGGCTTGCTTTTTTGATGTCCCATACAAAACCTCTTTGGAATGCAGGCCTAACATCTAAATCTCTTCTTTTATAGTCTCTGAATATGTGTTTAATTTGCTTTGTTGGAGTTTTAAAGTAAATTTTTCTTCTTTCTGCTGGGATTTCTAACGGTGTTTCATCTGGTTGTTCTTCATCAAACAACTCTTCAGATTCTACTAATTCGTTTTCATTCATTTCTATTACCTCCTTTGTCCCGAAGTCCAAATTCGGACAACTATTTTATATCCGAACAGTTCAGATATATCTCTAAATTTGGAAATATGTAAACTAGTTGCATACATAACTATTTTAATTAACCTGCTAAAGCTTAGCATCGTTTAACATCATATAATAATACATAGCAAATAAAAGCAAAAAGTCAAGTTCATTTTCAAAAAATTTACCTTTTTCAGGATAGGTATGGGTAGATCTCATCGTCAATCAAAATAGGATAGAGATTTTATTTTTTCTGATTTCTTCCTTGTGGTGGATTAAGTTGGGAGGAATTTTTGAAATAGCTTAAGGCTGCCCTGATTATAATTAATTAGAGTTTGTAATATAATGCCTCATCATCATTTAATTTTCTTAACAAAATCATTTTAACCCTCTTTTGTTTATATTCAATTTTTTTCTTTGGAATAACCCCCTTTTTCTCTGAATGTAAATTTTCATTAAAATTGACCAGGGTTTTTTCACGAAATTTGTCCCACCATATATTTTTCGCACTTTTTCTCAAATAGTTCTCTCATCCTGTAGCTTTTCCTTTTGCTTTTTAGGAATTTTTTCAATTATTACTAGCTGTTTTCTTCTTAAGTAAATAACTCTTTTAACACTCCTTATTGTTACCCAATCTTCCATGTTTATCACCCTTTCCTTTCCACCCTGTTCTAGGGGTTATTATGATAGAAAAGTGGGTCAATTTTCAGTGAGAATTTTCAGTATAAAACAAAAAACTACATAAGATGTATTTGTTAAGA
>JABLXD010000088.1 GCA_013178285.1 Methanofastidiosum sp. | reverse complement strand
TAGTTCCTAGACCAGCAAACACTTCCTGCCGCTGTTTTGCTTTCTAACGAATTTCAATTTCCCAAAATTTAAATTCAGCCCGTTATCCAAATCGTCGAAAGTCCTGCCGAAAAAAAATATGTTAAGTCGGCGGATGACAGTCTATGCGAGATATCTTCCAGCCGTGAAATGAGTTGTCAATGAGATAATTAGATTTCAACACGGGATTAATAGACTGTCATCCAACGAGTTAATAATCTTTCCGCCCCGAGTTTCTACTATTTTGCATAACGGCTGGGGGTTGATAAAGTGCAGGCGGTTGGAACATCGTCATCGTCCCACGATAAGAAGCTGGATTGAAACGATAAAGTTTCCTAATCCGCTGATAGCCTGCATTTTATTAAACCCTTGTTAGGGCTAGTATTTTTAAATTTTCTCAATTAATAGTCTCAATTCTAGTCGTTTAATGGAACTTCAATCAAATAACTAACTGAAACATTTTTCCCATTATGATATGGTGCAGAAAAATCAGGCATCTTATCAATCAGATTTCTAATGATTTCTAATTCACTTTCTTTGTCATAATAAGCATTTTGTATGGATATTTTTCCTTTTTCGTTTATTAAAAGGTAAACTCCAACTTTTTTGATTTTATCAGATAATTTCAAATTACTTTTAAAAAAATCAAAAATCAATGAATCATTATCAAACTCATCAACTGCACCTTCAAATAAAGGTTTCCTTTCTACACTATGATAGCTGTAGATTGGTTGATTTTCATTTAAGTTGTCTCGATTTATTATTATAATGGATTCTTCTGGCTCCCAAGTTCTTTTTATAATTGATACAAAATTAAATTTTTCAGGTTGCTTTTTATCAATTCTTATTTTCAGGCTATCAGATGTAGAAAAATCTTCTTCAATTGCATAAAGGTCAAAATGACCTGAATATTTTTCGCCAAAATACTCATAGGTAAAATATATTCCACTTGTATCAATCATATCAATCGCTACAACATCAGTGTAGTATTTATTCTCACAACTCATCAATAACTGGAGAGTTGTCAATAGATAAATCAAGTGAATAATTCTTTTCATAAACAACAAATTAATTGAGGAATTTTCGGTTTCGTCTTCAAATATTAGCCCTAACGGTGGAGGGTGTATAGCGTGCCCATCGAATGAAACAACGTCAACATCCCACGAGATAAAGTTAGATTGAAACGAGCAAGTTTGCAAATCATCGAATCCCTGGGCATGCTATGCAACCTATGTTGGCGGTAGTTGTTAAATTATTTCTTCTATGATTTCAAAGATTATTTTAAAAGATTGAAAGTCCTCTTTTTTACAATTTTTACAAATCCAGTCGCAAAAGTTCTTCTTTTCGTCCTTATTAATTTCATTCAAGATTTCTTCAAAATCAATCCCTCTTTTTGTACCAATTGTTTTTTTGAAATCAACGAAAGCTTTCTTTTCTTCAATTGCCTTTTGAATTAATTCATTTGAAATTAGATTTTCAATACCCTTTTTTATAATTGAATCAGGATTAGAAGGAATTATTCTTTTAAATTGTTTCCCAAAATCTTCATTTGTTTTATTTGTATCACAATCATATAGGAAGATTTTAATTTGTGAAACAGTTTCCCAACTTTCTTCCTTTAACAAATTCCATAGTTTATCAAGATTCCGAAAACCTCCTCTTTGACGAAGTTCAACTTTTTCTAGCAACTCATTTTTATTTAAAAGTTCTCCTGCTTTTGTTATATATGTAATATCATGTTCACCTTCGACAAAAACTATTGGTTTTGGAGTTAGTTGTTCTTCAATTTTTGATTTTAACTTTCCTTCACTCCAAGGTTCCCCATATTTCTTAGATATTGAAAATAATTCTAAATAGAGAGATTTGATTAGTGCATAGTATTCATCAACAATATTTATGTCGATTAAATCAGGTGTTTTCTCTATACAGTAAAAATTGTAATTTATTTTTTTTGTTTTTTTTGTTTTTGTTCCAATAGGACTGAAAAGAGAATCACTGATATCCCAATCTTCATATTCTTCTAAATGATCTTTTTTCCTATTTACTTGTTTTGAATATTCTTCACCTTCTTTTTCAACAGTTTCTGAATAATTTTTTAAAATATCTTCATTCCATTCATTTATTTTATTAGTTAAGAAGTCTTTCTTTAAAATATCTTTAATACTATACAATTGATCCCTTAAACTGTTAAAATATTCATCTATAGTTTTTTGATCTGTAGTATTAATTATTTGAAGAATTTCGTTCTCAAAATTTGGTAAACGATTACGCCAATTCTCAATTAAACTATTAAAATAATCATTTTCAAAAAATAATTTCCCAGTTTTATAATCACTATAGTCCTTTACTGTGCCCTTTTCAAAAAAGTCCCATAATGTATTTATAGTTATATTTCTAAAAGGAAAAATTAATTCCATTCTGATATTCTTTTTTCTTTTTTTTCAATTACCGCCAACGGCTGGGGGTTGATAAAGTGCAGGCGGTTGGAACCTCGTCATCGTCCCACGATGAGAAACTGGATTGAAACGGTAGAGTTTCCTAATCCGCTGATAGCCTGCATTTTATTAAACCCTTGTTACCAGCTGGGCTTGATTATTTATTCTAATTCTGTTAATTCATAGTTTGTGCTTCTTCCTCCGCTATCTGATTTTCTTAGTATGCTTTTATCAATTAAGTCTTGAATGTCTCTTAATGCAGTGTCTTGAGAGCATTTAGCAATTTTTGCCCATTTTGATGATGTTAAATTCCCGTCAAAACCATCTAGCAACTTGTTTAAAATCAATCTTTGTCTTTCATTCTGAAGTTTAACAGAATTCTTATTCCAAAAATTGTGTTTAAAGATTACTTTCCTTAATACTACTTCAGAGTTATTTAAAGCATTCAAGAGACAACTCAAAAACCATTCTAACCAACTGGTAATGTCAATGTTTCCTTTTTGGGTTTTTTCTAGTATTTCATAGTATTCTTTTCTTTGAGTTCGTATCTGCGCGGACATACTATAAAACCGCTGAGGAATTCCATCAGACCTAGTCAAAAGCATATCAGTTATTGCTCTTGCAATTCTGCCATTACCATCTTCGAAAGGATGTAATGTTACATACCACAAATGGGCTATACCTGCTTTAATTACAGGTTCTTCAAGATTATCGTTATTAATCCATTCAAGGAATAGATTCATTTCTTTTTCTAATCTATCTGCTTCGGGTGCTTGAAAATGGATTATTTCTTTTCCAAGTGCTCCTGAAACAACTTGCATTGGACCTGTTGAATCATCCCTCCAATTTCCAACAATAATTTTATACATTCCACTTTTTCCTGTGGGGAATAGTGCGCAATGCCAATCAAATAATCTTTCTTTAGTTAATTGATTTTTATAATTTTGTGTTGCATCCAACATCATTTCAACAACACCTTCAACATCTCTGTCAGAGGGAATTAATCCAGCGATATTCATCCCTAATCTACGTGCGATAGATGAACGAACTTGATCTGCATTTAATATTTCACCTTCTATTTCTGAGGATTTAAGAACATCAAGCGTCAGCGTATCCAATATAGCCTCATCCCTTAATTCGAATCCAAGGGATTCCATTTTTCCAACAATTCTTCCTTGATAATTTCTTACCTTTCCCAACAAAGGCAATAACTTTTCAATTTCCCACTTGAAATTTGGCCAACCCTCTTTTTCGTATATATAGATTTTCATTCTCTGCAATTTATGCGGTAAATATACAATTTATTCTCCGCACTTCAAAATAATATCCGCACTTTATGCTGTGAATAGCGGTTTTATTCTCCGCATTTCCGTCTCGTCGCCTTGCTGGTAACGGCTGGGGGTTGGTAGAGTGCAGGCGATTGAAACATCGTCATCGTCCCACGATGAGAAAGCTGGATTGAAACGGTATAGTTTCCTAATCCGCTGATAGCCTGCATTGTACCAAACCCTTGTTACCAACAGTTTTTTATTTTTGTCATTCAAATTTCTTCAAGTTTTTTGTCCAATATTCTTCAATAAAACACCATTTCCCATTTTTAAATTTTTCAAGTATTTCTAAGGGAAATTTTTCAAGAAGAATATTTTTACTTTCATTATTTATAAAAACAAATATTCCTTTTTCTTCTTCGCTGTCTTCACATTCTCTTCCCGATATTGTTCCTAGTTTAGTTGCTCTAAAATTCTCAATTATAAATAAGTCACTGTCCCAATTGCTGTCTGCACAACCGCTTCTATGGTATGAGTAATAATAATTTGATTTAAGAATTTGTAAGGGTTCTGGGTAAAGTGAGAAATTCTCAATTGGTTTAAATTCTTTATTCTTTGCGTCATAAACAATCAAGTCATTTATTGGATTGTTTCCAAAATACGAAATAATTATGTCTTTATGTCCGTCATCATTAAAGTCCGAAAATTCAAAGAACCTACTATATTCATTACTTTTAAAAACAACTTTCTTTGATTCATTTTCAATGTAGAAAAAGTTGTCTGTTCTGTATACTGCAAAATATTTTTCTCCTTCAATAATTGCAGAGTCTATAGCTAAAGTCGAAGAGTCAACTAAACTGTCTTGGCAAAAAACTGTCAAATTACAAAGAATCAAAAATTTGAATATCAATATTTTCTGAGATTTCGTCATAAAATTGTTGGTAACGGTGGGGGGTGTAAAAAGTGCTGGATCTTGGAACAACGTCATCGTCCCGACGAGACGAAGCTGGACTGGAACGAGGAGTGACCTAATCCGCTAGAAACCAGCATTTTGTACACCCCGTGTTAACGGCTGTTATTTAATTCATCCTTTAATTCCTTAATCCTGTTTTCCTTAAAAGTAGATTGTTTCATCTGATTAGATTCTACAAGATATTTTAACTCATTTTTCTTGTCATTCTGCTGCCTGAAAACAACACTTAAATTATAAAATGTCTCAGGAGATTTTCTGCTTTTCAACTCTTCAAAAAGCAATTCCTTTGCTTCTTTTAGTTTGTTTCTTTTTATCAAAACAAGAGAAAGATTATTGATGTCAGTTGAATTTTCATACTGGTAAACAGATAATACATTTCTGAAATAAATTTCAGCAAACTCATAATTTTTTTGCTTGTATTCCTGTAATCCTAATTCTCTCATCTTTCCATATGTTAAATCAGGAGCATAATAAGAACTATATTTTTCTCCATCAAATCGAAGAATAGAAAACTTCCAAACAGGATTAGTTTTTTGTCCAGTATAGTAAATATTTATTATCTGGATGTAACCATTTTCATCATATTCTCCCCACAAATGCCCACCCCAGATTTCAGAAACTTTTTTTAATTTTTCGTTTTGTACTATATATATTTCTTTAACAATATCAGAACCACCATTGTAATAATTTAAAATATATTCGCATTGTCCATCTTTATTTAAATCTACTGTTCTAACATTGTCATGATAAAATTCTGAGCCGT
>JABLXD010000087.1 GCA_013178285.1 Methanofastidiosum sp. | reverse complement strand
TCTAAAATATAAACAGAATTACTATCGCATTGTCCATATTCTATCTCTATCTTATCTGGTATAAGCTCAGGTTTATCCTGTCCAAACGATATTTTCACTAAACTAATTGACAGAATTAAAAATAGAAAATTTCTCATATTAAGTGTAAAATTAAATAATTGCCGTTAACGGCTGGGGGTTGGTAGAGTGCAGGCGATTGAAACATTGTCATCGTCCAAAAGTGTGAAGCTGAATTGAAACGGAAAAGTTGCATAATCCGCTGATAGCCTGCATTGTACCAAACCCTTGTTAGCACACGTTATTTTAACTTTCTAAATTAGTAAATGATACTCATAATTAATCAAATTTTATCAGTTTTTTCCAATTTTGTCCTTTATCATAAGTGATATACATTTCTGACTCAGTATAAATAATTCCTGTATCTGCTGAGATAAAACAAACCTTTGCAGTCCAAATTAGGTTCACTATGGGGGAAGTTATATTACTTAGAATTATGCTACTTTTTGCATCATAAATGCTAAAATAGCCATCCTTTTTTATTATAGCAAGATCGCAAGATATGATCTGCTCAAGTGTGTATCCGCTAGGAATAATTACTTTAGACCAGGTTAACCCTCCATCCTTTGTAAAAAGGAAATCATTGCCATCGTACTTTTGTTTTATTATCAAGGTGTTTTTTGAAAGCATTTGAATGTCCCAAATATTAATATCAACTCCAATCAACCTTGGTTCGGTCCAACTCAATCCACCATCTGAAGTTGTTGCCATGTATACATTACCTGGAGATACGTAGTATGAACTAAAGTACCTATAAGGCAAAAAAATGTAGCCAAATAAATTATCGTAAAATCTTATTCTGCCATCGTTGAACTGGAATTGAAATATTTCCTGTGATTTATTATCAGCATATTTTTCAAGTACTAATTTACCATCGTCCTTATTATTTAAGATCCACCCTATTTCTTCATTTAGAAATGCTCCATCTCTTAAAATCCCGGGATTGCTTGCCGATGGATTCGAACTATACCAACTGTTACTTTTCTCAATATCAATAGTAGAAACGGATCCTTGTCTGTTGAGCATTTGAACACTTAAGGAATAATATATATTCTGAAATATTATATATTGTTCTGTTATTGTTGGTGTTAATGTCTCATTTATATGACCAACTGGGTAACGGTCCAATTTCTGAAATAAGTTATTTGTATAAAATAAGTAATTATCTGCGATAACAACTATTTCATTTTCTTTGAATAGATATGCCGTATTTATTCCTCCAGCAAAATATATTTGATTGATATTGGGGCTAACTGACGGTACAGTATCATTCTTAGAACATCCAAGCATAATACAAAGTAGAATGAATAAGGCATAGAAAAAATTACTTTTATAAGTCATGATCCCAATTATTTAATTTTAGAAACTACTAGATTCAAAAGTTTAAAACCTATTTGTTTTCTGTACTATATATGTTTTAATGAAAAACAGAGTTTGCATTGAAAACAGGATTATAATTATAAAAAACTTTAGTTTCATCTTGGTTTCTATTTCAGTGTTGGCGCAAATAATGTGTGCTAACGGCTGGGGGTTGGTAGAGTGCAGGCGATTGAAACATCGTCATCGTCCAGATGAGAGAAGCTGGATTGAAACGCTAAAGTTTCCTAATCCGCTGATAGCCTGCATTGTACCAAACCCTTGTTATGCGCTGGGGTTTATTGTTTGTTCCAAATCTTTAAGTGCTAGTTGCATTTCTCTTTAAGTTCCTGAGAGTATTCATCTACATAAATTTCAATCTTTTCAAGGTGATAATTTCTAACAGAATCATCAAGCAATTCATTAATCATACAATAGTACATATCATAAATGTCTTGTTTTGTATAACTACATTCATTCGGAAATTTATTTATTTCTTGATATTTTTTTAAAAAGATTTCATATCTACACCTGCAAAAATCCATTACTTTTTCATTCGACACCTCTTCATTATTAGTCAAATGAAAACCAATTGAGCAATCTTTAACCCACTTAAATGGTCTATAAAAATTTCTATGAGAATAACTTGAAAGTCCAATCAAAATTAAGGTTATTACTAAATAAGTAGAAAAGTAATTTACATTCTTATCATACTTTTGATTTAAAAAAATATTAAACATCAGAGTTACAATCAAAGAAATATGAGCAATTATGTAAAACTGATTAAGTGTGTTTGCATAAGTAATAAAGTGTAAGATTATATTCAAAAATGTCAATGAAATAATAACAAATAAGATTATCTTAAGATTGCTCTTATTCAAATTTACTTTCATAAGTTTCGCCAGAGGAAACGTTAGACTTATTAATAAGTTGATTATAAAATCTATAATATTCCAGTCTAAAAGTGAATTAATAATTAGATATCCGAACAGTGAAAATGAGATTACAAGTATAAAGACTTTCAATACATTGTCATTGGAAAATAAGATTTCTTCCCTTTTCATTTGATTATCATTTAGATTAGATTTATCACGCACATTATTTATTTGTTTTCTCTTCTAAAATTTTCTTCAACCCTTGCGCATAACGGTGGAGGGTGTATAGCGTGCCCATCGACTGAAACAACGTCAACATCCCACGAGATAAAGTTAGATTGAAACGACCAAGTTTGCAAATCAACGAATCCTTGGGCATGCTATGCAACCTATGTTATGCAAAGTAGTTAATATCCAGTCATCTACAAATCTCGGGGCA
>JABLXD010000086.1 GCA_013178285.1 Methanofastidiosum sp. | reverse complement strand
GAGTGCCTCCAGCACTATGGCCATCTTCTCCTCCACTGTCCACTTCCCCGGTTTCGTACTTTCACCTCCTGAATAGAGTATAAACTCTACCTCTCGAAAGTGTCCACCTCCTCAGGGGGTCAGTATAATCTTTTACCGAAAATGTTCTTAAATTTTTAAGCAGCTGTCCTTATACCATCTTGAAATCATATTAAATAAACAGCTCATGTTATATTTTTGAAGTTTTTGGTTAATTTTATAGCTCTCCCTACCCGATGAATATTTTTTTTATATATGCCTAGCATGTTAAAAATATTTTTTTATTTATTGATTTTTAAATAAACTTTATAATGATATAATAAAATAGAATATATATATTAATGCTGTTAGTTAAAATTATTTTAAGGTGGGTCTACTGGCCATTATGCCGTTTTTATGCTCGCCTACTTGATGATCGCCCAGCTGATAATATATATAGATTTCTTTGCAGTGTACAGTTTTATTTTACACATAATTATTGGCCAAATCTCAAGAAACCCTCTTCCTTTGCAGAGAAACTTTTTTATAGGATGCTTCATAATCGGGATCCCTTATTAACTCTAATTTCTGATAAGCTTTTGGTCAGAGATTTCGTTGCTTCTAGGATTGACACTCAATATTTGATTCCATTACTCTGGTCTGGATCTCTCCCAAATAATATCCCTTATAGCTACTTGCCAAAAAAATTTGTAATAAAAACAAATCATGGCTGTGGATATGTCATTTTAGTTAAAGATAAAAATAGATTAGTGCGGGAAGAAGTTAATCGATTACTTTTATCATGGTTGCGGACAAATTTTTGTACAGATACGTATTTAGGTAGTGAATGGGCTTACAAACATATCACTCCTAGGATCATAGTCGAGCAATTCATAGGAGATTCAGATAAAGCTCCTGAGGATTATAAATTTTATTGTTTCCACGGCAAGGTGGAATTTCTAACCGTTCATTACGGCAGGTTTGCAGAGCACAAGACAAGATCATTTGATAGAAACTTTCAGCCATATGATTTTAAATATGATTTCGATCAATGGGAAGGATACTGTGAAAAGCCAATCAATTTTGTTGAGATGGTTAGAATTGCTGAGTTGCTTGCCGCAGATTTTGATTTTATGAGAGTTGATCTATACAATGTAAACGGAAAGATTTATTTTGGAGAATTAACACCCTATCCGGGTGGGGTGTCAACAAAATTCTTGCCCAGATATAGAGACTATTATCTTGGGAGTCTTTGGTAAACATT
The DNA here is from genome assembly GCA_013178285.1 of Methanofastidiosum sp. Lineage (NCBI taxonomy): Archaea > Methanobacteriati > Methanobacteriota > Candidatus Methanofastidiosia > Candidatus Methanofastidiosales > Candidatus Methanofastidiosaceae > Candidatus Methanofastidiosum > Methanofastidiosum sp. The sequence continues at coordinate 1,599 of JABLXD010000086.1, read as the reverse complement.
ATTTATGATAAATATTTTATCTCTCATTAAAACAAGAGCCCACTTGTTTTCTAATATATTTCCCAACCCACTAAAAACTAAAGTTAATCTAAAATCAAAAAAGTATAGGAAATTAGAATCAAGCATCCCCCACTATATAATCCCTGATGTTCTACTAAGCGATTCTGGAGTTCGGATTGTCGATAAGCAAACCTGGCTTTTAACCCGACGCGCTGAAATTATTAATATGCTAATTGAATTAATGTATGGTAGGAGTCCATTCCATTCAATTGAGACTTTTTATCAAGTATGCCATGTTAACGATATTGCCCTGCAAGGAAATGCTATCAGAAAGGAAATAGATATTAAGCGCAGAGATAAGCCCGATGCATTTTTCAGGCTTATGCTTTATTATCCAAAACAAAAGTCTTCTGAACGAAAATTTCCTGTATTCTTGGGATTAAATTTTTACGGGAATCACACTATTAGTAAAGAAAAAGATATATCTATAACGAGAAGCTGGATTTCTGATACTTCAATTACCCTTGTGAGAAAACCAGAATTATTACGAGGTATCGATTCGTCAGCGTGGCCATTAAATTATTTAATAAAAAATGGATTTGCAGTCGCAACAGCCTATTATGAAGATATAGTCCCAGATAGAAAGGATGGCAAAGACCTAGCAATTCGTAAGTGGTTTACACAAGCCGAAATCAGAGAAATAAAATTAGAAACCTGGGGTGCGATTGATGCTTGGGCCTGGGCTATCATGAAAGCAATAGACTATATAAATCAAGATGAAGACTTAGACAACTCAAGAATAGTTGTTTTCGGCCATTCAAGATTAGGTAAAGTTGCTCTCTGGGCAGGGGCGCTCGATGACCGTGCCTCAATAGTTATATCTAATAATTCTGGTTGCTGCGGGGCTTCACTTTCAAAAAGACGATTCGGAGAAACGATAGAAATGATAAATAAGTCTCAACCTCATTGGTTTTGCGATGATTTTAAAAAGTTTAACAAAAATGAAAGGGAATTGCCTTTTGATCAACATTTTCTTATCGCAACAATAGCTCCTCGGCCTGTGTATATAGCCAGCGCACAACTTGATTTACATGCAGACCCATATGGAGAATTCCTTGCGGCTAAATTTGCCTCTCCTGTTTATAATTTATTTAACCTTATTGGGTTGCCAGCAGAAGACCTAGCCGAAGTCAACAAACCAATAATGGGAACAATTGGATATCATATGAGAAAGGGTCCGCATGGAATAGAGTTTTTTGATTGGCAGCAATTTATTAGATTTGCAGACATGCATTTTAAGAAGTGAAATTATTATAACTTAATAATTTTAAAATTTTAGCTACAGCAAGCTATGTATGCAATTCAGCCCCTTGTAACCTCACCATCTTAAACCTCGATTATCAACCTGACCCGGCTATTCTGAGCTGGTCCCCAAAAACTGGACAGCCTAGATAGGTGCACTTTGGCCTGCTATATCTCGGAAAGGAGGTATGGTAAGATGACAGGCATGAGGAAACAGTACGAAGCGGCCTTTAAGGCCAAGGTGGCCCTGCAAGCGCTGAAGGGGGAGAAGACGATCGCCCAGATCGCCTCGGAATC
>JABLXD010000085.1 GCA_013178285.1 Methanofastidiosum sp. | reverse complement strand
AGGTCCTTGATATTTCCGGTACGTAAATACCTACCTTTAAAAAGAACTTGGCTTACCGTATGCCAGATTAAGGATATTTATTATATAGAATAGATGTTTTTGTATGGCTATATTATTGGTCAGGTTTCTTATATTTTTTGATTTTACTTCTAATTGCTTCATATCGTACAATTTCTTCATTTAAATTGTGTGGCTCTGGTTTCTTGTATGCATATTTATCACTATGTGTATGTCCTTCCATGTAGCGACAACATTGATCAAAACTATCTTGTAATTCTGCAATAAGTTCCGTGTCGAAATATACGTTTGATAATGAATCGATACTTACTCTCTCATTGAATCTTTGAACTACATTTTTAAACAGGTCATTAATAACCAAAACTTCATAACAAGTTCTTAATGCCGTAAAACCAGACTTTAATAAAAACTCTCGTTGTGCTGGTGGACACTCATCTTTTTTGGCTTCAGCATAATATTTTTTTGCCGGTTCTGCATTTCTATACTCTTTTTCATATGATGGTGAATTGTTTAACCATACCTGGCCGGGTTTGCCATCTCGATTTTCGACCCAATGACAAGTGAACTTTACCTTTAGGTCCGAACAATTTCCAATTAATGCTGATACAAATACAAGGTCGTGAGTGAAAATAATGGTCTGCTTATAGCAAGATTCCTGAACTAATCTTTTAGCAATCTCACTTTTTCTAAAATCATCTAATGATGTAACGGGGTCATCAAAAATAATCCCTCTATTCACTTCCGATAACTGCATTTCAGCAATAAAGTCAGCAAGTGCTATTACTTTCTGTTCACCTTCGCTCAGTATTGAATTTGGTGTTCTCCCCATTAATTTTAGTTGTCTGTAAGACTTACCTGCAGATCCTTTGTGATTAACGTCGATACCAAAATTTCCGTTTAATTTCCTACATTCATCATTGAATGCATCTATATACTTTTGATTAAAATATATATCCGATAGTGATTTTTCGGTATCAGTTATCTTTCGTTTAGCAAAATTAGCTTTACCTGCTTTATTATTCCAAATCAAATTGTTAACATAATTCTCTAACTTTAATATGTGCATGTTAAATTTCTCTTTGTGTTCCAAAAGTGTTTTTGCTTTAGCCAGTTTTTCTACTGCCTCGTATTGCTCATCACCTTTGAGCGTTATAATTGAATCATCAATAGATTGTTCAATAATGCCATATTCACTAATATTGATTTTTAGTTCAGTCCTATTGTTTGCAGTTTTATTTCGAATATCATTAATGATATTTATGGATAGTATTTTTTGCTCAGTTAGTTTTTGCTTAAATGCTTCTAATACTTTTGGGTATTTTTCTGAAAGCCACATTGTAAGAATATTTTCATCATGGAATAAATCAAAGTTTAACTTCTCAAAAGCTAATTTTTCTTTATTAAGCGTTTCCTGCGCTTTTCTTGCATTTTCTTCAGCTACACTTTTTACAAATATCCAATAATTACCGATTAGTTTTCTAGCTTCTTCTGAAAGTTGTTGTTGGCACAATTCGGGATAATTAGTGCCGTCGGATTTCTGGCTTTTTGCAAAAGCTTCGGCAGATACAATGAAACTTTTCCATTCTTTGGTGCCTATTCCTTTTATTCTATCTGTACTAAAATTTTCTATTCCTTCTTCTTTTGCTAGAGCTTCCTTGTTAATGCAGTCGGTAATTTCATTAGTTATTTTGGCTAGATAATCTGCCGTAAAATATTTATTAATAGATTCAATTGCCTTTTTATTGCCACCTAAGAGTTTTTTGACGTTTTCTAGGTTGCTAATCTCCTTATCTTTTCCTTTTAAGGTTAGAAGCAACTCATCATATTGCTTTTGTATTTGTTCTTTCTCCACTTTATCCTCATTAGAAAAAGGGATATATTTTTGGAAATCCTCAATAGTAGTATTAATTGAAAGGTTCTGGACTACATTTTTTATTTCGGATTCACCTTCAAACCAGAGTCCAAAATCATTTTCAGATTGTTTATTTTGGATTTCCGTATTAAGCTTTTGTTCCACCCTTTTAATTGCTTCAGTATAATCTGAAAAGAATCTTAATCCTGCCGGTCGAAAATCAAATTCATTTTTCTCTGCTAATTGTTGTAGCAAACCTTTACCATCAAATACTGAGAACTGCTCAAATTCAGCTTTGTCTTTATCCGCATACAGCAAAGGAATATCAGTGTTGTTTGAGGTAAATGTGAATTTTGCATTGATGGGTTTACTATTACTAACACGGACATTTGGCAAGATTTCCTCAGGTGCTTTTGAATAAAAAACCTGCTTAAATAACCTTACATATCCCGATTTCCCAGAACCATTAGTTCCATAAATAATAGTTAAATTAGGGTTAAATTCAATGGTTTGTTCTTCTAGTAAGGCATTTACACCTTCAACATTTTCAAGTTTTGAAAAAAGCAAATCTGGTTTGTAATCTCCTGTATTTTCGGCATTGTATCCGATTACAATTTCGGGCTTTTCAGTTTTGTCTTTTAGGTCTAGGTCTTCAAGTAAGTATGCATACGATGTATAAACGTCAGGATCAGATATTGAATTTCCCGACAAAATCCTATCAGCAAGGTATTTTGCCCAGTATGGAAGTTTATTAGCAAATTCCCTAACTTTATTTTCTAGGGTTTCAATTGTTTCTTTCATTGTTTCCTCTTACCCCCTTATTTCAAACTTATTTTTTAATTCGCAAACAGGCTCCGGGATATAAGAAATAAAACAATCAATCCATATTTATAATACGTTTGCATGTTTACTATACATAATTATCCATTTCATCATAATTCGCGTAACTCCTTCAAAAAATGAATTATGAAAACTAAAAACATGTATGTATTTACCTATGGGCATGTTGTCATATAGCAGGATTCTCCTC
>JABLXD010000084.1 GCA_013178285.1 Methanofastidiosum sp. | reverse complement strand
GACGAGATTAATGAATTTTACAGATATTGAAGATAAAGCAATTGAAGAAGCTAAAAGTAAAGGAATATCCGTAAACGAATTGACAAAAAAAATAGCGGATATATTTCATGATGAAATAAAACTTCTTAACATTAAGACGCCCACATATATAGTAAGATCTACAGAAACAGTAGAGGATGCAATTAAGATTATTTCAAAATTATTAGAAAAGGGATATGCATACTACTATAAAGACGATATATATTTTGAGCCTATTAAATTTAAGGGATTTGGGAAACTGTATGGGCTTGATATGTCCAAGTGGCCTAAAAAGAAAATTCGATTTAAAAGAGACAATTATTCAAATAATATTTGGAACTTAGGAGACTTCATTTTATGGCATTCATGTAAAGACGAAAGATATCCATGTTGGGATGCCCCCATAGGTAGAGGTTGGCCAGCATGGAACGCTCAAGACCCGGGAATTATACTTCACGTACTAGGCAAAAAAGTTGATATATGTTGTGGAGGGATAGATAATAGATTGATGCACCATGACTATAACATTGCTATAATGGAAAGTTACTCTGGAGAAGATTTTTGCCCTTACTGGTTGCACGGCCACCACCTATTTGTTAATGGAAAAAAGATGTCAAAAAGGAAAAATAATATATTATATATTGAAGACCTTCTCCAAAAAGGGTACACGACTAGAGAAATAAGATTTTTTTTAATATATTCTCACTACAGCGAAAGGATGAACTTCACTTTTTACAAATTTGAAAAAGCTTCAAAAAAACTTAATGAATTTTCCGAAATGATTAACTACATAGTGACAATAAATAATATTCAAAATTCTTCGTCTGAAGTTTCTAGATTAATAGAAGATTTATCTCATGAATTTGAAGAAAATATGAGTAATGATTTAAATGTAAAAAAGGCATTTGATAGTGTTCATGAAATTACAAAAACACTGTACTCACTTAAAAAGAAAAATAGGATTAGCGATAATGATTCAGAAATCATCTCCACTAAAATACATAAAATAGATGAAGTATTGAAGGTGATTTTTACAAGTTAGAAGTGTTATTATGATTAGAAAATCCCTGTTATTAAGAATTTTTGATTCGGCATATATGCAAAGATGGAACGATAAAATAAGGCCTTTAGAACTTGTAGAACTTGACAAACAAGGACATAAAATGATAATTGCTTATGTCTTAGGAAAGTATGAAGAAAAAAAAAGTGAGTTCAACTGGATAGAAATAATCGAAGGCGGAATATTTGAACTTCTACAAAGAATTGTTATTACTGACCTTAAACCCACACTCCTTTATGAATTCAAAAAAGATGAAGAAAAATATAGAAAACTAAATCAATGGGTATTCAAAGAACTAGAACCTGTAATATCTCCCTTGGGAGATGAATTTTCGGAAAGATTTAGAGATTATTTTAAAGATAGTGATAATACATTGAACAAAAGAATCCTTAGCGGAGCACATTTTTATGCAACTAGATGGGAATTCGACATAATAAAACAATTGAATTCGCATGATTATGAAATGATTGCAATTGAGAGAGATCTTCAACAAAAACAGAATAGATACTATGATCTCGAGGGTATTAAAGCTGGCGCATATACTAAATTCGGTAGATTCATTGGATTTGCAGGTCAACTTAGATTCCAAGCTAGATGGGCACATGTACACAGAGTTCCAAAAACATCGGTACTTGGGCACATGATGTACGTTGCCATCTTATCCTATCTTTTCTCACTGGAAATGGGGGCATGTGAAAAGAGGAGAATAAATAATTTTTTCACAGGGCTCTTTCACGATTTACCTGAAGTCCTGACAAAAGACATTCATTCTCCTCTTAAGAGGTCTGTTGAAGGTCTAGAAGGATTAATCAAAGGGTATGAAAAAGAACAGATGGAAGAGAAAGTATATCCCTTAATCCCAAAAGAATGGCACGATGAAATCCGGATGTACACCGAGAATGAATTTGAGAATATTATCCATATTAAGGAAAAACCTGAGATTATTTCAGTAGATGTTGGAACGAAATATAATCATGACAAATATTCTCCAAGAGATGGTAAACTTGTCAAAGCCATTGACAAAATATCTGCCTTCATAGAAGCATACGAAGCGATTAAGAACGGTAGTGCTAGCCCAGAATTACAGAAAGCAAGATGGTCTCTAAAATTTGAATCTGAGAAGAATCCAATAACTTCTGGAATAAACTTTGGAGAAATATATGCTGATTTTGATTAGGTGTCTTTATGAAAAATTTTAGAATTGTGTCCTGGAATGTAAATGGAGTTCGTTCAGTCGCAAAAAAAGGATTTATAGAGTTCATAGAAAAAAATAATCTAGATATACTATGTATACAAGAAACAAAGGGGCGAGAGGAAGATATTCCAAATGACTTAAAAGAGATATCAAAGTATAATTCATTTTTTTCTTCTCCAGAACGTAAAGGCTACAGTGGCGTAGGGGTGTATTCAAAAGAAAAACCATTATCTGTAAAGACTAACTTTGGTGTAACTAAATTTGACGCTGAAGGGAGGGCATTAATTCTTCAATATCCAGAATTTATTTTATTAAATGTATATTTTCCTAATGGAAAGATGTCAAGTGAAAGGCTCCAGTATAAAATGGATTTTTATGAAATGTTCTTAGCGTATACTAAAAATTTGCTTGATCAAGGTAAGAATATAGTAGTATGTGGAGATGTAAACACAGCGCACAAGGAAATTGATATTGCAAGACCAAAAGAAAATGAGAAGATATCTGGTTTCTTGCCCGAAGAAAGAGCATGGATTGACAAATTCTTAGAAATAGGATTTATCGATACATTCAGGTATTTTAACAAAGATCCGAATAATTACAGCTGGTGGGACTATAAAAGTAAAGCAAGAGAGAGAAATGTTGGATGGAGAATTGATTATTTCTACATAAGTAATAATTTAATTGAAAAGCTAAACTCGGCTTTTATAATGAAGGATATATATGGGTCAGATCATTGCCCAATAGGAATTGAATTATTATTTTAAATCCTATAAAACGACTTAAATAACTGGACACCCATATTTAATAGGGTGATACTACGAATAAATATTTTCTTACTCTTGTACTAATTATAATTTTAGGGGCCAGCACCGGAGCCTTTGTAATGGCA
>JABLXD010000083.1 GCA_013178285.1 Methanofastidiosum sp. | reverse complement strand
ATCGGACCAAAGGAATTATTATCTGATTGTAGAGATGATAACCAGGAATTGATAGAAGTGTTCGAAAATGATAGTGCGCAAAGTTTAACCAACGAACTAGAGAACAAAAAACCAAATAGCCTTACTGGAATGTCAGTCTTGCCTACTCTTAGATGTAACCTAAAATGTGTACATTGTTTTTACGGTTCTTCTCCAGAAGGAGACTATCCAATGATTGATAAAAACTACATACCGCTTATAGTGGATTCTATTAATCAGAACAACACAGAGAACGTAACTATCGGGGGCGGAGAACCACTAATTTGGGAACACATAAGAGACCTTTTGACGAAACTACTAGAGAAAACAAATGCCAAGATTTTCCTTTTAACGAACGGACTAATGTTGCAACAGATTGAGGATCTGCTTCAGGATTTCGTGACACGGTTCAACGTTCAGGTCAGTGTTGATGCAGCAACAGAAGAAACCTATAGAGTGGTCCGAGGAGGCAATTTCAAATTGTTGTCACGAAACGTGCGCAGATTAAGAGACATTGGTGTTGATACTGCGCTAAGCTATACAATACATTCATTGAACAACGGCGAAGTTCTGCCATTTATAAGAATGGCTGAGGATATTGGTATACAGTCATTACACTTTCCTATTCTAGAACAACATGGTAGGGCTAAGTTGAACAATATCGCACCATTACCACAGGAGTTAGTGAATTTTTATCAGTTTCTTGTACATTATTCTTTCCATCACGGTAGACTTAAGCTCTACTTTGTAGAGGAGCTCAAACTACGTCTACTAAGAAGGATGGTTCGGTATAATTGCTCTGCAGCCGATGGTCAGGTGGCCGTTGGGCCGGATGGTTATTTCTATCCCTGTAGTGAGCTGATTAGTGATAGGTTCAAGATATGCCATATAGCGAATTACGATAATCTAAGAAGATTCCTTAGAGATTTTAAGACCAAGACTGAAATGGGTTCGCCAGTAGTAGAGAAGATCTGTCCTGAGTGTCCAGTCAAGTTGCTGTGCGGAGGAGGTTGTCGAGCCGTGGAATTGCTTTCAGGGAAGGGCTATCTTGAGGCGAGGCCGGACCCACTAGTCTGCGATATACTGATTAACAGCGTCTTTACCACTTTATGGGAAATTGTCAACAATGAACTTAATCCTGCAGTATCGCTAGATTCGCTCTACACAAGCGAAGTATTGAGGATGGCAGATGCGTATGAAAAAACACATTAGGAAGCAGGTATTAAGACTTCTAAAGCCTCATTCCGCGCAATTGTTTTTTGCTTTTCTATCTCTCGTTATTGCAACAGGTTTGACTATTCCGCTTCCCATACTGTCTAAGAATCTCATTAACTCCATTATCGGTAGTGAGGCTGTATCCACTCCTTTTGGTGTTTTCGTGGTTCTATTCCTTACTCTGCTCTTGCTCAAAGAGTTCTTGACCTATTTCTCCTATTATCTGTTTGAAACAAGAATGAGAGTGTTCACGGCTTCTCTTCGGAAACTTGTATTTGAAGCTTTTCAGAATAATTACGAGGAATTTTCATCGTACGAATCAGGAAGGATGCTGACCTATATAAATTCAGACCCAGAGAGGCTACAAACGTTCTTTTATCCCACTTTTGTTCATTTTCTGAAAGATGCCCTCACATTTTCGTTTGCTCTTTTAGTTGGGCTTCATTTGAATGCTATGATAGCTGGAGTGTCCATTTTGCCTCTATTCATATTCTTTGTTTTGATTCGGTACGTTAACCCTGTTGTCAGGAGACTTAGTCGTGAGTCCATAGAATCCCAGACAGAGTTTGTAAGCAGACTTAAGGAGTACATCGATGGGATGGAGATGTTCAGGGTCTATCTCAGAGAGCTTTTCTCAGTTCAAAAGTTTAGTGAGTTCAATGAGATGTATGCAACAGCGGACATAAGGCGGATAAAGTCAATTGTAATGTTTAACCTCCCTCTTACTATCTTGTTCAATAGCGGTTATATTGTGGCCTTACTTATGGGTGTCTATTGCGTCAGACAGGGCTTGATGGAAATAGGCTCCTTGTTTGCGATACTGATGGCTGTAAATTACCTTTATGATTCTTCAAAGAATCTCTGGGATTTTAACATTCATTGGGAAGAGATAAAGGTAGTGGAGGACAGGCTATCAGAGGTTCTTAAAGAGTATGGCGTAGGGGCAGATAAACGCTACAGAGATAGAGAGAAAACAGGTTCAGTGAGAAAGATTGAGACAATTAAGGTTGAGATACCCAGTTTTTCGTATGGGGAGGGTAAGAGTTTACTCGAGAATTTTGAACTAGAGGCCAAACTGGGAGAAGTAGTTGGATTGATCGGAAAAAGCGGTAGAGGCAAAAGCACATTGATCAAAATCATACTTGGTTTGCTTGGCAGAGAAGAGGGCTATGTTAAGGTAAATGGTGTGTCTTTAAACCAGATAGAGCCTGATGTTTATTATAGCCGCATCGGTTATGTACCGCAGCATCCCATTGTCTTTAAGGGAACTGTAAAAGAGAATGTTTTTCTTGGGGAAGATGGACAACTGGTCGAGGTCTTGCTGGAACTTCTGGATGACCTTTCACCGGAGAGGGATGTAGAAGAAGGTGGTCGTAATCTTTCAGGCGGAGAAATCCAGAGAATTGCACTGTGCAGGGCTTTTGTGTTGAAAGATAAGGACTTGTATCTCTTGGATGAGCCTACTGCTCACCTAGACGCAAAGAGAGCGGAAAAAGTGAAAGAACTAATACGATCCAAAGCAAAGGACTCTATCATCCTGATCGTCTCCCATTCAGTTGACTTAGTCAAAGAACTGGCCGATAAAGTTGTGGAGATATAACAAAAAGTTATAAACACGAAGCCCACGGTAAGTGGGATGATAACATGAACTGGGCTGAGGCATTCAATTTGTTCCTCCCTTCCTTTTCTGGCAGATCCATCTATACTTGACGAAGCCTTGCCTGATAGAAGTCGCAAAATCCCCCATATCACGGAAGGACATGGATTCCTGAGACACAAGGCAGCCTACTTTCATGAATCTTAAGCTAGGAAAGAACGACCAGGTAAGTTCAGTTCGAAAAGGCAGGTGAACCAATGGGGTTGCCGCTACTGGCGAAATGAGGTGGCGATTTTGAAAATATGGATAATTGTAGTCGTTGTACTGGCTTTGGTGTTGGGAACTGTGAT
>JABLXD010000082.1 GCA_013178285.1 Methanofastidiosum sp. | reverse complement strand
TAAATTGCTTTTATGCGTATATTATCAATTCGTTCATCACAATTGTGGGGCTTAATTAAAACTAAATCATAACCAGCATTAACTAATGTCTTACATTCTTTATGAAAAATTCGGGTATCAAAAGTTGAATGGACAGAAGTGAGGTGAGCAATTTTAGCTTTTACCGTCAATTTTATCTCCTCCGAATTGTTTTTTTATAAGACCTTTATCAGATTCAAACAACCAAAGTAAAAATAAATTAATTCCAACACCGTGAGTTAGTAAAGCTGTAGTAAGATCTGCGCTAGTAAAAAGGATGAAAAAGGGAATTACTACTAACGACAAACCAAACCTGGTAGATTGTTTGCCTAACACTAAAGTATCAACTAAATAAAATAGTAATCCAACAAAAAGTGAAAATAGAACCATTCCAATAAATCCAAAATGCATATAGGCACATGCCAAAAAACCATTATTCATCCATGTATCGGTATGACCCTGTAGATAATAACTAATCATCATCGGTGCGGGATATGGAAAAGGATACTTAATTATAGATGAAAATATACTACTTGATAAATATACATAGCCTGCCTGCGAAAAAAAATTATAATAAGCATAGTTCAACAATGCTGGAGTATAAAAGAGCCGCCTAATAAAAAAAGAAGCTGGCAGAATATAATCTAATTTAAGTGCAAAAAAACTTATACCTATTACCCCTATAATCCCTAAACAAATTAAATGTAAAGAAAAACGCCATTCTATAATTATTTGAATTATTAAAATTAAAACTGGATAGAACAAAACAGATTTATGAGCACTAATAGCATAAAACAATACCTGTAAACTGGTAAAAATTACAAACGTTTTATAATTCTTTCGATAAAAAGTCCAAGCTATCATAGCAGGATTAAAAACTTTAAAAACCCATGCATTAAGATATGAAAAAACACCGACATTAATTATGGAACTTACATTTCTTCTAAATTCATATACCCGTTTAAGATCTAGATTAAAATATTTTAAACTACCCGTGTTAATCAACCATGCAACAACTACAATAATGGCCAAAATGCAAATGATAATTCCTGCTAATTTACCATTTCTAAGTCTTACAATGTTAACCAACGGAACCTGTTTAACCAATAATATTACTAAAAACGATACTACGATCATGTAGGTAAATATTCTATTTTCATTTTTTAATCCGTATAAAGAAAGCGTAGGTAAAATAGGTAATAAAAAAAGTAATACTATAAGAAAATCTGAAGGTTTTTTAACTTTGTATGGTATAATTAAAAGCTAAAATTAATGTTAGAACGTAGGATTCAAGAATTTTTAACTCATTAATCTGAAGAAAAAAACTCATATAAGAAAAGTATGGTTCGACGACAAAAATATAGCTGATATCTAGTGAGATCCGAACTAAAAAAACAACTAAAACAAAAAGCGACTTTCTAGTTAACTCTCTTTTAGAAAAGTAAAAGTTCAATTTTTTATAGGACTTTATATAAGTCATACTATCACCAATCCATTACTGAACATTGACAGATATTTTTGATGCTAATCTTACAATTATCTCAATCATGCCATTTTTATATGCCTCTGGAAGCTTCACGAGTGGATGTCTTTCTCGCGTGGTGTTTGGCCCTGTATAAGTTTTAATTACCTCTTCTGGCAAAGGGAAATTGCGTGCAAGATCGTTGTAAACATTCTGTATTCGTGAAGAACTTAAAAAACTCCACCAACCAAGCAAAAGAGTTCCTGATAGTTCATAAGGCCCATATCCGTTATTCATTCCTTGGGTAACATAGTTCCAACGGTATATTCCATTATAACCATCCATATAATTAGTCATACGCCACGCTTGAAATTCTTCGGTTGGAGGGATTATTACTTTGTTAAATAGCTGAATTTCTAATTCTTTTTTAAGTCGTTCATAAAAAGCTCGTTTTGTTGAACCTTCAGGATGTGCATCAGCTAAGCTTGTAAGCCAAAGTGGAAACCTATGGCTATGTGAAGAATCCATAGCTATACCTTCAACAGGTAACGGTTTCATTCCAAATTTCTTTACTTTATGTCCTGCATATGCATAATCTGGATGATCTTCTAGTATACCGGGTTGAAACAGCCAGCCACCATTTTCCTGCCACACAATTCTTCGTTCAAAAACACAATCTGCAGTTTCCAATATATCCTCAAGAAATGAAGGGGGTTCAATCCCTTTTATTCTGGTATAGGTAAGTAAATCAGCACCAATGGCGAAAATAAAAAGTTCTTCATCAATTATAGCGCGGTAGTAGTTTTTTTTTTGTGCTGTTTTGGCTTAGTTTCCATAAGACACGCTCCCTTATGCCACCAGAAAAAGGTTTTCTTGCCCACTGCCAAGCTGCCTCTTCCTGCCAAAAACGTTTCGTTTCGTTGAATAAGATCTCTGGTAGTTTAGGAGGAATTAGCTCTTCTTGGTTAGATTTAGCTGATAGAACTAGATACCTACTTGCTAGGTAAAGATAATGTAGTCTGTTTAGTCGGCCTATACTAATTTCTCTCGGATATGATTCTACAAATCGATTGAAATGCTCGGCAAATTGCTGCTGCCATTCCCTCTGTTTATTGATAAAAGCAGCATGCAATGGAACCATCAAGTAGTGCCCTGCATCATAGCTATCTCTTTCAATCCATAAAGGGTCTTTTAAATACTCCTTAATTGTAATATCCCATAATTGGATATCTTTTAAATCTACATTGCCTGAAGCATGCCCGAAAAACATTAATTGTTCGAAAATTTCCCAAAACATGCACCCTATTATTAGAAAAATTATAAGAAAAAATATCATGTACCGTAATAATAAAAAAATTTTACCATCCCTCCATTTCTACTATTCGCTCTGGAAGTAACGTGAAATTCCAGTTAATAGAAGTAAAAATCACATTTTGTCATAAATTTTTAAGTCAAAAATGATGTATCTCTAATTAACAACAAGTATCATGCGCTTGTGGCTAATCCAGCATAACCTGTACCCGTTATAGCTATTTTCATTTATAAGACTCCTTTCACCTTGTACTCTCTGCCTTTTCCCAAAATGGTTTAGATTTTCCCGTCAGTTGATTTATTGCTCCAATTAATTGTGCTAATAATGTTATACCCTACATTTCGCACCCTTAATTACGAGGATTCCACATTTTTCATTCCAGTAAATAATGCGGCCTTTTCCTAATGATTGTATAAATATCAGGTGTTAGCCCGGCCAGAGAAAGAATTCGGTCTAAAGG
>JABLXD010000081.1 GCA_013178285.1 Methanofastidiosum sp. | reverse complement strand
ATATTAGACTCTACTGATCCTAAAGATTTATTAATCATTTATTTGTTTTCTTCTTTGGAATATAGCAAGAAGGACACTATATTGAATTTACCGAAAGTTAATTCGTTTTTGTATGGTCTGCTTTTTAATAACAAATTTTCACAGAAAGCACAAATACTAATTGATAATTAAAATATTAAAAGCAGATATATTTTATAACATTTTGATAGATGAAAAATAAAATATGTATCTACTAAGATTCATGATCCTTGCCACATTTATAGAAGAATAAAAAATCTATTAGAAAATCATTAAATTTTACTGAAACTATATTGAAAACAGATTGAGGTCTTTTTAATTAATTGAAAGATTCTTCAGCATGGTACTTCTTTTGTTGGGTTTTCAGCCAATCTTTATAATACTGGCTTGGATTTACTCCAAATTCCTGAGTGAAACATTTGCTGAAGTATTTTACATCATTAAATCCACATCTCCAAGCAACCTCATTTATGTTGTAAATGGTTCCTTTTGTAAGCAGCTTGGCTGCATAATTCAGTTTTGCTTTCTTAAGGAAGTCTACGGGTTTAATAGAAGAAATTTCTTTTATTCTTCGATAAAGGGTTGACCTCGACATATTCATTTTCTCAGAAAGTGTTGACATTGAATAATCTTCATTCTCAAGATTCTCATATATGTTATTAAGGCATTTCCGTAGAAAATCCTCGTTCCTGTTATTATCTTTCTCAATCAGATTTCTGAAAAAGGGAGAAGGACAAAAGAATTTTTTTAAATTTTCTCTGCTCTCAATTAGATTTTTAATATTGGATAATAATAGAGACTCATTAAATGGTTTTGTAATATAAGCATCTGCTCCAATTTCGAAGCCTTTAATTATGTTTTCTTGAGAATCTATTGCAGTAAGCAATATTATGGGTATATGACAGGTCGCCAAATGTTTTTTAATTTCTATGCACATCTGCATACCGTCCATTACTGGCATTAAGATGTCACTTACTATTAAATCAGGTGATTTTTTTAATGTAATATCTAATCCTTCTCTCCCATTTCTAGCAGTGATTACGCCATAATACTTACTGATTATATCAGCGAGAACAATCAATACATCAGGATTATCTTCTACAATAAGCACGCTTTTTTTTAAACCTGGGTCAGGTCTACTCTTTGCATCGTAATGAGCCTGAGTTGTACTTTCAGCTTTGTTAAAATTGTCTGTAGTCTGATGAAATTGTGGTAATACTATACTAAAAGTCGTTCCTTTATTCTCAACGCTGTTAACAGTAATCTTGCCCCCATGAAGTTGCAATAATTCTTTAGTTAGGGCTAACCCAATTCCAATTTTATCATTACTAGTGTTGTTATTAATAGTCTTATAAAACCTATTAAAAATAAAGGGTAGATCATTGCTCGAAATTCCAATGCCTGTATCAGAAATATCAATCAAAATATTGAAACTCTCCGATCTCATTGAAATGGAGACTGAACCTTCATATCTATTGTATTTAATAGCATTTGAGAGCAAATTATACATTACTTTTTCAAGAACACCTGCATCATATTCCGCATAAATATTCTTTGTTATATTAGAAATAATTCTGATATTTTTTTCTTTAGCTTGTTCCTCAAAAGCTTCAATGATATTTTCAAGAAATTCTGACAAGTTTCCTTTTATGAATACTAAATGATATTTATTTTCATCAATATTTCTGAACTTTAATATCCCGTCAGTAAGACGAGCCAATCTTTCAGAACTTCTTTGCAGAACCCTGAGTTTACTCTTTGTTGATTCATCGTTAACTGTTCTAAGAAGCTCATTTACTGGATTAGTTATTAGTGTTACAATAGTTCTGAATTCATGTGAAAGATCAGTAAACAATCGGAGTTTATTTTCTTTAGCCTCTTCAGCGACAATAAGTAAATTTATTGAATCGTCTCTCTGTTTTGTTATTATTTTGTTTTGATTGTTAATAGTCTTGTTTTTTTCATCCAGTAGTTTGTTCATTCTATTTTTATTCCTTAGAGAAATGAAAATCGCTATTACGCCAGCAATAAGAAGGATAATTAGTGTAAGACCAAGGAGAAGTAATGTATTTCTTCTGGTCAACAATGACGACATATTATTTATATGATCGTTGAGTTTGTCAATTTTGCTTAGCTGGTCCTGTATTTGTTGGCCTTGTAGCCAAATAGTCCTTGCATTACTTTTATCAATTCGAAAGGTATTCAGCGTATTGTTTTTTTCAAATTTCTCCTTCGTAAGGATCGCAATTGCAATTTGGATAGCCTTTTCGCCGCCAGTGGGATAAAAAATAGTACCATCAATTAATCCTTTAATGACCATGTCTACACCCCCATCTGAGACATTCATCCCATCAACACCAATAATGTATGGCTTGATATTATATTTAATAGCTGATTTTGAAGCAGCACTTGCCATAAAATCATTGTGCGCGAATATAAGGTCAAAATCCCTATAAATGCGAAAAAGACTATCTGTAATTCTTAGTGTCTTTTCCTCAAGCCATGAGCCTTCGATAGTCTTGACGATAGTAATTCCAGGATTATTGTTAATTATTTCATGAAAGCCTTTTGACCTTTCTATAGCAGGGGTAGATCCTTTGAGCCCAGCAATCTCGAGGATCTTTCCTTTCCCATGTAACAATTCACTAGCAAAATATCCTGCTTCCCTACCAATTGATAAATTATCGGCTCCAATAAAAGCAGAATACTGAGATGAATTTATTTTTCTGTCAATTACAATTACAGGAATTCCTTTATTAAATACTTCTTCTACAACCGGAGTAAGTTGATCTGCCTCGTTTGGTGAAACAATCAATATATCAATCTTTCTGTTGATTAAATCACGAATATCCTCTATTTGCTTTGAATTGTTATCATTTGCATCTTTTATGATAAGGTCAATATCGAAATCCCTGTGAAAGATTATCTCTCGCTTCATCTCCTCCACCATTTCCTGCCTCCAGGCATCAACCATGGTACACTGAGAAAATCCAATTACTATTCTACCTTCGGGCTTTTTAATAATATCCTCATCTGGTCCAACTAAAAGTAAGAATATTAAAATTAACCCATTTTTCATACATCTTCTTATATGGGATTCTAGTATCTAAGGCAAAGATAATAAATAAGGATGTTAATTCAGACTGATTCTGTGACCGTGAACAATGTCAACAATAATGACCTCTTTTACACGAGCAGGAGATATTTCTTCATTATACCACATATTAAATATCAGCATAATAATTAATTAGAAACCTAGAAAACAATCACACCTTAAAATATTTGTTTAATAATGTTGTCAATTATTCACCCCATTTTGACCTTTTTTTCCCTATCCATGTACGCTACTT
>JABLXD010000080.1 GCA_013178285.1 Methanofastidiosum sp. | reverse complement strand
ATTTTTTTATCAAAATAATCCAAATCCACTTAAGTTTCAATTGTTTTCTGTGAGAAGCTTTATAAAAAACGACTAATGTTAATGAAATAAACTTTATGAATTTTCTCCAAAAAGTTGACAGGTGACGTTAACATGTCCGAAAGGTGACCAGGTGACCTTAACATGTCCGAAAAAAATTAAGTTTTTTTCCAAAATTTTCGCTCAAGGTGACGTTAACATGTCCGAAAGGTGACGTTAACATGTCCGAAAGGTGACGTTAACATGTCCGAAACATTTTTCTGAAACCCTTGATTTTACTTGATGCTACAGAAATACAAGTACAGAAATAATATACAGAAATAGGCAGGAGTGCATATTTCTGTATATGCACTCCTGCCTTCTTGCAAAAAAATAAAATTACAGAAAAATAAAAAAAATAAACAACAACTCTACGATTATTGCGTCCAAAAAATCAATTTAATAGTTACCACTTATCATTTATATAATAATGAGCAAAACCATAATTATAACCGAAAAACCATCTGTCGCTCAGGACTTTGCAAAAGCCTTAACCGCATCAAAAAAAGGAGATGGCTACCTTGAAAACGACAGATACATTATCACATGGGCATACGGGCATCTCTGCGAGCTAAAGGAACCAGAGGAATATAATTCAGAACTAAAGCAATGGACATTAGATACACTCCCAATCTTTCCTGAACGGTTCCAATACAAAGTACTTCAGTCAGCGAAAAAACAATTCCAAGTCATTAAATCCCTTCTTAACCGTTCTGATGTGTCATCTGTAGTAATTGCTACTGACTGTGGACGTGAAGGAGAACTTATAGCGAGACTAATTCTCCAGCTTGCAGGAAATAAAAAACCCGTGTATAGGTTGTGGACATCGGAAGCACTCACAGAACAAGTAATAAGAAAACAGATGCAACAGTTAAAACCTGCTTCCGAGTTTGACAGACTCTATCAATCTGCTCTTGCCCGTCAGTGGGCAGACTGGCTTGTAGGCATTAATTGCACTCGTGCTGTGACATGCAAGAACAGGGAGCTTTTTACTGTTGGACGAGTTCAAACTGCAGTGTTAGCTCTTGTGGTGCAAAGAGAACGGGAAATAAGGAATTTTAAACCACAACCATATTACAACGTTTCTGCAACATTTAAAAGGAGAGACGATGTATTCAAAGGCATTTATTTTAAACCGATTCAAAATAACGATGACAAAGAAACTGAGGAAGAAAATGATACTGAAGGGATTACTTCTAAGTATGCTATTGCAAAGAAAATTGATGCAGACAGAATCGTTTCTGAAGTTAAGGGCAAAACAGGAATTATTAAAGAAGTAACAAGTAAAATTTCCAGCGAAAAACCACCACTTCTATTTTTTCTAACTACACTACAACAAGAATGCAATCGCCTCTTTGGATTTTCAGCAGATAAAACTTTAGCGATAGCTCAATCCCTTTACGAAAAACACAGAATTCTTTCCTATCCCCGCACTGAATCACAACACCTTGATCCACAATATGCTGAGGAGTGCAAGAAAATTCTTAGCCAGATAAGAAGCGTTATCAAATTTGACATTAACAAGTGCAGTATAGATAAAAACAACAAGAGAGTTTTTGATTTAAGTAAACTTACAGACCATCATGCTCTTATTCCACAGGGAGCTCCGACACAACCACTAACCGAAGATGAAAGAAAAGTTTTTGAATTGGTATGTAAGCGTTTTGTTTCTGCTTTCTATCCTGACTGTAAATTTAAAAACACGACTATTTATATTCAAGTAAACCAACATAACTTTTTAGCAAAAGGGAAAAC
Source organism: Methanofastidiosum sp. (assembly GCA_013178285.1). Lineage (NCBI taxonomy): Archaea > Methanobacteriati > Methanobacteriota > Candidatus Methanofastidiosia > Candidatus Methanofastidiosales > Candidatus Methanofastidiosaceae > Candidatus Methanofastidiosum > Methanofastidiosum sp. The sequence continues at coordinate 1,874 of JABLXD010000080.1, read as the reverse complement.
CTTAGTAGATGCTGGTTGGAGAGAAATTTACGGCGGATTAAAATCCGATATAATTTTACCTCATCTTGCAAAGGGAGAAAAAGTTTTTGTTGCAGATACTCAGACTGTTGAAAAACAGACTCAACCACCACCAAGATACACAGATGCGACACTGCTTGAGATAATGGCAAATGCCCACAAAGTAGTGCAGAATGAGGAATTAAAAAAGATACTCAAAGAAAATGCAGGAATTGGCACACCTGCAACACGGGCTCAGATAATTAAGAACCTTCAAGATAGAAAATATCTTATTAGACAAGGTAAAGCCTTCGTTCCTACAACAAAAGCAGAGTTCCTAATAGACCTACTTAAGGATGAAAAAGTAGCATCACCTGAGTACACAGCGATATGGGAGCAAGAGCTTGAACGGATTGCAAAGGGAGAGGTAAAGACAACAACTTCTTTTTTGGAAAGTATTAAAAATTACGTTTCAGCGTTTGTAGGTAAGATTAAAAATTCACATACTATCTATGACAAACAAACATCATTTAACACGAAAAAGAAAACATTCTCTGAGTTAAATAAAGTGCGTTTTAAACCACAATATTCAAAGACAAAGGTTTATAAAAAAAGGAAAACTTATCCACCCAAAGAAAGGAGGTGATAGAGAGCGATGAACAAGGCAGAGTTGATTGACGTAATTGCTAAAAAGAGTGGATTTACCAAAAAGGATTCAGAGAAGTTCCTCAACACCTTCATTGAAGTCATATTTGATGCCGCAAGGAAAGGTGAATCTGTCAGACTTCCTCGTTTTGGAACGTTTAAGGTGGTAACAAGAAAGGAAAGAACTGCCAGGAATCCACGGACTGGAGAACTCGTAAAGGTGCCTCAGACAAAGTTACTACGATTTTCCCCTTCTTTAGAGTTACGCTCTCTGTAACTCTTATACCCCTCAAATTTACCCCGAGAGACACTCTCGGGGTTTTTTCTTGTTGGCAAAAGGTTACTCTTTTTTTATCTTTAAAAGAGATGCAAGAGATGCAGATGAAAGTAGAAATTTCTGTCGAAGAAATAGAAGGATTTGGGCAAATTATTGACTATATTGAAGAACTTGCCAGAGAGTATGAAATTCCCTTTGAAGATGCACTGGAACAGGCAGAATTTGCGTTAAGTCATGCCATAAGCGAAAAACTCAAGATGGACATTCAGGTTTACTTAAGACAGAACTGTAGGATCGTAGGTTTTTCTAACCAGAAAGCTTTTAGAATTAAGCCAAAGCAGATTCCTAGAGATGTAATAAGGTATGCGAAGGAATTTCTTAAATACAGATTTGTCTGCTTAAATGCACAGAGAATACTGTATGAAGCAAAAAAACTTACGAGAACAGTAGTGACGGGAACGATTAAACGAATTATACAGAAAAACTTATATGTTAAAATTCAGAACCCGCATGCTATGACGGGAGGGGGGAGGGTATTGATAGGGATATGCCCCCTGGAGCATCAGACTCCAAAAGAAAGGGGGGCATACAGGGAGGGAATGGTGCTACCTTTTTTCGTCACTAGCGTGCGGGGAATAGTTGAAAACAGCGTGCCGAGAGTGATATAATAACATTGAGTAGAAATTCAATATCGTTCCCTGAAACGATCTTGAGACAGTTACTTCAGGAAGATGGAATATTTATAGAGTTTAAGGCAGTAAAACGAATAGCTGGTGCGTACACTGTAATTCACGCTAAGGAAAGAATTCCAAAAGAATATATTAAAAAAACAACAGAAATTTTAAAAGAGGGGGTGATTGTAAGATATGGAGAAAAGATTTTCTGAACTATTCAAGACAAAACAACTTGCTAACCGTATTATAATTTACGAAACTTTAAGGCTTCACAAAGCTCC
>JABLXD010000079.1 GCA_013178285.1 Methanofastidiosum sp. | reverse complement strand
AGGTCACCAACATTTATTATTGAATCTGTATGGTTGGTAATTTTTACGGCTATAACTCTTATATTTTTACTATCCTCTTTTTTAGTATACTTTTTATTTCCTTTTCTCTTAGAACATCATATTTGTATGAAAGTTTCACTCCGTCTTTTAATTCATGAGAATCATAGTAAACTGATGGAGGATTAATTGGCTTGTAAGTTGCTGCACAGCTAGCAATAAATAATGGAAATAATAAAATTAAAGCTCTAGAAATTTTGGTCTTCATTTGTCCATTTTGTTTTTAGTTAAACATAATTTTATCTTATTGTAATACAAAAATAACGGGAAATGTATACTTGGATTCAATTGGTTCTCCACTTTTAATAGAAGGTAACCATTTTTGTGGAATTAATTTAACTACTCTTAATGCTTCATTATCTAAAGCGGGATATACGCTTTTTTGAACTTTATAATCATAAACATCTCCTTCTTTATTTATAAAAATATCAATCAGAATTCGACCTGATTTCCCATTTACTACTGCTACTTCTGGATATCGTAAGTTGGTCATTATGGTATATCTAGCTTCATATAAACTACCTAAATAAATTGTAGGCCTATCTAGTTCAGACGTATCATTCTGTATGTTAACAAATATAACAGAATCTTTATCGTAATCATATTTTAAATCAACAGAATTATCAGTGTCGTAATAAGTCCAGATACCTGTTTTTTTATTATTGGCATATTGTCCGGTTGTTACTTTTTTATTATTTACAAATCTTGAATATTCACCATTTTTGATATTCCTGTCATTTTTTAACACATAATATGTTTCTACAACAGATTTTTCTTTATCTTTTATCTTTATTCTTTTTAATTCAGTTTGACCAAATGCGGAATATATAATTATCCCAAGAATAATTGTCATTAAAAATCTTTTCATAATGATTTAGTTTAGTTATTGAATTCTGGTGATTCATCTTCAATTTTGCACAACGGCTGGGGGTTGATAAAGTGCAGGCGGTTGGAACATCGTCATCGTCCCACGATGAGGACGCTGGATTGAAACGATAAAGTATCCTAATCCGCTGATAGCCTGCATTTTATTAAACCCTTGTTGGCAAACGTTTTTTTATTTCGGATTTGTTAATTCTTCAATTATTTTCTCAATTTCCATATTGTAGTTAGATATTTCACTATCATACTTGTCTGTATTTTCGGTTATTGCTTTTTGAATGGTTCTGTAACTTTTTATTCTTAACTCACAGTATTCTCTTAGTCGTTCATTTCTTATACAAATAATAGAAGGTAATTCATATGATTCAATCTTTTCTAACACTTTTAGACATTCTTCCCAATTCTTAATGCCATTATTTTGTAATTCATTAAGAAGTTCTGCGTCTGAAGAAAACCTTGGCATTCTATAAAGTCCAAGTGCCTTTTCTTCGAGTCTCACAAATATTTGCATATCAGCATCATATTTTCCAATGTCACTTGTTGTGTTTTTTACAATTGCAAAAGAACCAATTGAGAAAACTAAAACTAAAATTCCGATAGTTATTGGTTTGAGTATTTTATTCGGCTTAATTAAACTTGGATAGGATGAGTAACCTATTATTAAGCCACTAATTAATCCTCCTATGTGAGCTGCATTATCAATGCCTCCTTTTAAGCCATTTATTAAATTGTAGAAAACAAAAACTCCAATGCTAATTAAAAGAGATTTTCTAGCGGATTTTTCAATTAACTTGGTCGTTAGTAAAGCTATAAATACTCCGTACATTCCAAATATGGCTCCTGATGCACCTGCACTAATTGTTAATTCATTCCAAAATATACTCGCAACACTACCTGATATTCCTGCAATTAAATATGCACTTAAAAATCTTGATTTTCCTAAGTATGGCTCAAGCAGTAAACCGATGTAGACAAGTGCATACATATTCATTAATAAATGAAATATTCCAATATGAATAAATGTACTAGTAAATAATCTCCACAATTCACCGTCTATAGTTGCTGGTCTAAAATTTGCTCCCCATAGAAGCAAGCTTTCATTTGAGGGCAAAATCAAATGCACCCCAGCTATTGCCATCACAGCAAAAAGTAAAATGTTTAGTATTACAATTATCGGAGTAATGAAATAGCCGTCTGTAGGATATAAAAGAGAAAAAAATCCTGAAACTTTTTCTTTTTTATTTAAAGGTGGATTAATGATATCGTCATCAGCACTAACAAATTCCTTCGACAACTCGGAATATCGCTCTTCAAGACTTGATTTATCAATTTCTTCTTTTGTCTTTTTAAAAGTTTCAAAAAAAGAATCTATATTTTTTCTATTCTTACCCCAATCAATAAATTGATTTCCTGTACATTCACTCTTTACATTAATATTCCCAACTTCAATTTTTACTTGTATTTCTTCACTCCAAGAACTCATTGAGAATTTTGTATAAGCGATAAATCCAGATTCGCTTATAAATCCAATATTCCAGTTTAATTTCTTAGCTGTTTCAAATGCTATTACAGATAATTGCTTTTTATTTAAATCTGAAATAGGGAAATTATCAATTTGTTTAGGTGAGAATCCAAATGATACATTACTTTTCTTTTCAGTTTTATTTTTTTCAGTTTCAGCTACAATTATTGCTTTGTCGATTTCAAAAAACTCGCATTCATTTTCAAAATCTGACTTTTGATTTGTCAAACCACAAATAATACCTTGCTTCGGGTCAAATTTCTGTTTAGTACATTTTTTACAGTACTCTAATTGTTTGTTTCTATCCATTAATTTATTGTTTGTTGTCGTTTCTTAAAATGTTTGCCAACGGTGAGGGGTGTACAAAGTGCTGGTTTTTGAAAAAACGTCCTCATCCAAAAGTATGAAGTTGGATTGAAACAAAAAAGTTTCCTAATCCGCTGATAGCCTGAATTTTATTAAACCCTTGTTAGGCAATGTGTTATTTTATTTTTTTTAGTAATACAGCATCATTATTATCTGCAATTTTTAAAACATTAGATTCTTTTCTATAAATACGTTCAATTATAAATTCATATTTATTAAAAAATATTATTATATCACCCTCAGAAAGAGAATAACCAACATAAATTGGGTCGTATTTACTTGCTTTTGAATTATTCTTGATTTTTAGACATTCTTTCATGCCTTCAGGTCCTAGTTGTTTACCATTTAAATAAAAAGATAATATGATAAATGGCAATATTTTGTTATTTATTATTTCTTCATGGATACGAATTGGTTTTATTGATATTTTATTTTTATTGGAGTTTAAAACAGGAGTATTTTCATACAAACTAATTAAAAATTCGGTGCTATCAGGTTTATAATTATCATCAAACCCAATTAAATGAAATTTTAATGAATTAATACTATTCTCAACTTGTTCAATCCTAGATTCTATTTGAAAATATACGGAATCATTTCTTGAAATTATATTTAAGAATTTAGAATTCATTTTATAGGTATTATTTGAATAATCATTAACACTAGGATTTTCAATGATTTTTTCATCGAAAGGGGGTTTAGTAATTTCTCTATAAATTTGAATTGTTGTTAAAACTAATGCTATTGCACCAACCCAAAATCCGAAAATTGAAAACATTCCAGCTTTTTTATTCTCATCTAATTCTTGTTTAATCCTATCAATTACTTCTTCTCGAATAGCATCAATGTTATTTTCTATTCTTTCAATATTTTCTGAATGTTTTTTTAATTCATCAAGTGAATCATTAAGTGGCTTAATGGAAATACCTTTAACTTCAATGTCTTTAATTGAATCTTCTAATTCATTTAAAATTTCTTTGTAATTCTTTTCCATATAAGAAATAGTTTGTGAATGAATCCAACATATTGCCTAACGGTGGAGGGTGTATAGCGTGCCCATCGAATGAAACAACGTCAACATCCCACGAGATAAAGTTAGATTGAAACGACCAAGTTTGCAAATCAACGAATCCTTGGGCATGCTATGCAACCTATGTTATGCAAAGTAGTTAATATCCAGTCATCTACAAA
>JABLXD010000078.1 GCA_013178285.1 Methanofastidiosum sp. | reverse complement strand
TTCTAACTGTTAAGTATTCATTCTTGTATAATGTTTTAATGCTGTCATTCAATTGAAATACATTTTGACTGGATGACAATAGGGGAATAATAAGGCAAATAATTCCAATTCCAATAATTTTCATTGATTTTCTCATGATTCAGTTGGTTTATGGTTAGTAAGTTTAATATTTTCTCTAAACAATTAACGAGAGGAAATTTAAAATCATTTCCAATATTCATTTTTTTTTCAGTTCCACAATTTGCGCTAACGGCTGGGGGTTGATAAAGTGCAGGCGATTGAAACATTGTCATCGTCCCACGATGAGAAAGCTGGATTGAAACGATAAAGTTTCCTAATCCGCTGATAGCCTGCATTTTATTAAACCCTTGTTAGGTGCTGGGCGTTTAATTAACAGTCATTTTCTTATTCATTCAATAGGTTCTCAAAGATTTTTATTATTCAAATATATGTGCTCCGTTACAATGAACGGATCGCCACTCGTCTTCAATTTTTCTTAAAACAAATGTCCAAGATCCATTCTTACACCTTAAAGTATCGCCGTCTTTTCTCAATATTTTCCAGTCAAATTCAAAAGAATAAGCTGCGGCATCTTTGGATATTACATAAACATATTCATTATGAATATTCAAATCCAACCACTTTTGATTTGACGATAAAAAATCTTTAAAATCTTTTTGCAAGTAACTGTAATCCGTGATTAAATATCCATCCCCACCAAATACGAAGTCTCCATTGTCAATATACAAATGAGTTGCCTTTTCGGCATCAAGGCTTTTTTCATTTTCAAATGCTTTATGCATAGAAGCAATAACTTCTGATTTGATACTATTTATTTCTTTGTCAGAAAGTTGAGAATTTTGTTTGCACCCCAATACTAAGAATGCGCACATAGCGAAATAATGAATTCTTTTCATAATTACATACTTTTATGTTAATGAATCTTTCATACTTATATCATTATAAATCAACCTGTCTACACGCCTTGCGCCTAACGGCTGGGGGTGTGGCGAGTGCGGGAGCGCGAGTTTCGATTTCGTCGCACGACGAAATCGCCCCAAACGGGCGATGCAGTTCCGAAGTTCCCTAACTAGCCCGCATTGGCTGCACCCCTTGTTATAGGGCGTATTTAATTGTTATATAGTCAATTGAATCTAATTCAACTGACCTATTTGGAAATTTTTTAATTGCTTCGTCATACATATCCTCATAATGTGATAATCCGCGAAATTTTATGCCATACTTCAAGTAGAGATATTCGTCTCTTAAGTCGTAAAAAACACTTGAAGTTAATTCTAATAGTTTAATATAATCTTGATATGAGTATCTATCAGAAATATAATATGCTAGGATTGCTTTAGGATCTGAAAGAATTTTTTCTTTTAGTAGTTTACAAAATTCAGAAGCTTCAAGTGAATCATTGTTTAATAGTATTTTGCCTTGAAAATATTCAATCAAAAAACCGTGATCTATTATGGAGTCATTATCAAGTATTGGAGGAGGAGGAGGAGGTAAAGGGGGAAATACAAAATTATAAGTTTTGTATTTTGATAAATCACTTTCAGTTAATGGGGGAATATATCTAGAAATATAATTTATCTTATTATATTCATTGATTGACAGTACATAAGATATATTTCTGTAATCAGCTATTTTCAATTGTACTTTTAGAAAGTTAATCTCATTTATTGATAAATCTTTGTCTGCTATTAATGTTATTGGCGAAAAACGACTGTCAAGGTAGGATAAGTTAGATTTATAATCTAAAAGATATTTATAGAAATTTTCATCAAAGACTATTGTCGAATCATTAAAATTGACAACTAGAATGTTATCATATTTGGTAAAGTACAGAGGATTATGAAACTTATTTTCAAATCCATAAGATTGAATTTTTCCATTTCCATTTGGTAATTGTATTTTTATTTGTTTATCAGACAAATAATCAAATAAATAATTCGATGATTCACCTTTTTTGAGTTTGTAAATCAAAGTGTCGTTCCCATTTCTGTAATATAAAAGTTCTTTGTCTTTTTGAATGATAGTTAATTTATAACTACTATGATATAATTTACTCCTAAAGTAAAATTTATCACCAATCCTCCTATATGTAAGTGTATCATATTGGAATGAAAAAAAATCAATATATTTTCTATTTTTAAAATGAATCAAAACGGGTAAATTTAAATCTTCAGTTTTGTATTTACCGTAATAAAATCCATTAATCTGTTGCTTTCTTGAACAACTGATTGTAAATAGTATCAGTGTAATTAACGTTATCTGTTTGATAGTTCTCATCGTTTTTTTTCAATATGCCCTATAACGGCTGGGGGTTGATAAAGTGCAGGCGATTGAAACATCGTCATCGTCCCACGATTAGAAGCTGGATTGAAACGATAAAGTTTCCTAATCCGCTGATAGCCTGCATTTTATTAAACCCTTGTTATGGGCTGGCATTACCCTTCTTTCTTTTATCTATATTATTTCATATCTATCACACAAAATATCTATCGTATAAATACAGAACGACAAAAGGTAAAAACATAGACAAGATAAGATGAATCTCTTGCATGAAAACCCAGGGAATAACACAAATAGCGTAGATAACTCCAGTAAAAGCGCCCCCTAAATGGGCATCATGTCCAATGTTGTCAATTCCTTTTTTCATTAAGTAGTGTGAAACTAAAATAAATGAAACAGCATATACATAGTCGGGAACAGGAATGGGAATAAACATTATATATACACTTCCACTTTCCATAAGAAATATTGAGGAATAAATAATTCCGCAAACTCCTCCTGATGCCCCAACTGCTGAATAATAATCGTTTTTCCAATTATTAATAAGACTAAATACTCCTCCACCTATTACACTAAACAAGAATGATAGAAAAATAACGATAAAAGAGTATTCTATTTCAACATATTCAGCAAAAGAAAATAAAGTAACCATATTAAAAACAAGGTGGGTATAATCTACATGGATGAATGCAGAGGAGATTATCCGATAGTATTCCTTCTTGTTCTTTATTGCACCAACGTTAAATGAGTATTTAACATAGAAATCTGAATGATTAAATGCATATATCGTTGTTACAGTAATTGTAGCTATTAAAATGATGGTAAGTATTGGCATCTAAAATTTGTTTAATTTAATGTTATTTGTTTTTCAGCTAAGTTTTATTAACTGCCTTCATTCTAGTTTAATACTTTATGGGGCGGCTTCAAATTTCTAGCGCAACAAGTCTTGATTTTACAGGTGTTCGGTCTGCTTGCCCATAACGGCCGGGGGTTTATAAAGTGCTGGATCTTGGAACGTTGTCATCATCCAGACACGTGACTGAGGATTGGAACGAGTAGTGACTTAATCCGCTAAAAGCCAGCATTTTATGAACCCCTTGTTAGCAGCTGTAGTTTGTTTTCCTGTCGTTAAAATTTCGGGGCAAAACGTTTTTCCTTACTATTCAGTTCAATAATACTTTCTATAAATCATCAGCGATCGGAGAGGCTTGCCATCAAGCAAGCCGTGGGGTCGCCACAATATTTTTTTCGGTTTGATAATTCCAAATATCTGTAATTTTCATAGATTAAGAATAATTCATTTTTGGGCTTCACGTTCATAAAGGATTCGGTCAATTTCCCGAGATATTCTATCCCCAAAATCTGTTGTTTTCAGAATTGCAATAACTATGATAGCAATTAGGGCAAAAATTGCAATAATATTGTAAGCATTGTCCCACCACAAATTAAATCTAAGGATTTTCTTCTTCTCCAGAATTCTTTCTTCAATGTTTTCAGCATTTGCAGCTATAATTCTTTTACTACCTTTTTTTTTAAAGGCGAGTTCCTTGTTGTCAAAATCAAGGAAATTATCATCTAGGGTATCATAACCCATAGTTTTTTCTCTTTTTTTGAACGGTTTTCTTGGTCTTAATTTGTAAACCCATTCCTGAAGGCCAAATCCCATACTTCCCATAGAATTATTCTTAAGTAGAGAAAGATTTAAATTAGCGTTTAGGTCAAT
>JABLXD010000077.1 GCA_013178285.1 Methanofastidiosum sp. | reverse complement strand
TCAGATTCTTTATTAAAATCTAATATCGCTCCTATTTCAAAGGAAGTAAGTAAAATTTACAAATTACGCGGAGTATCATACATCGTTAATAATTCTTTGTCTAAAAATACAAATACAATTCAAACTGAAACAATGAACCCTAGTAAACAAATTGGGGGAATGGTCGAATCTGACAAACGGATTCATTATGGTTTCATTGCTCAAGAGGTAAAGGAAATTTTCCCGGAATTGGTTTATGAAGATAACGATGGCATATTAGGTATTGATTATGTTGCATTTATTCCTCTTTTAGTTGAAGAATTAAAAAAACAGAATGAGGTAATTGAAGCATTAAAGCTACATATAAATGCATTAAATGAAATATTTTCTCAGAATTTTTCATCTATTATGAAGAACAATACTTATGGAGAATTATTTCAAAATTCCCCAAATCCATTCAATGAAAATACTACCATTCGGTTCAATCTTTTAGACAATATAAATTCTGCTACCCTATATATATATGATTTACAGGGAAGACAAATAAAACGTTTTGCAATTAATCAAAGAGGAGAATCTTCTATAACAATAAAGGGTTCGGAATTTGAACCAGGTTTATATTTTTATTGTTTAAGTTGCTGATGGTAAGATCATTGCTACAAAACAAATGATTCTTACAAATTAATTAATTTTAGTTAAGAAGCACTGTTCACAGCATTACTGTGAAGGGTGTTCCACGTTAATAATAATGATCAATGAAGAAAATATATTTCTTAACAATAGGGTTGATTTTTCTATTATCCTTTCGTTTTTATTCTTCATTATTTTATCCTGTCCTGAATTCTGACAATGCGGTAACTATATTAATGATTCATTACTTTAAACTGCCCAAAGACCTTTATTTCTGGGGACAGGATAGAATGGGTAGCCTCATTCCCTTACTCGGCCAGATACCTTTCAAATTATTTAACTTATCTGCAATTACTTCTGAATCTATTGTACACTATTTAATACTGCTTTTGGGATTTCTGTCATTTTCTCATTTCTTAAGATCATATATTTTAAAAATAATTTTTGCAATTATTTGGTTTTTCCCACCAATGAGGCTTATTGATGTTACTCAATTAGCTTTTGGAATACATTATAGCTTAATTGCAATATCCTGTTATTTGATTGATTATTATCAAAAAGAGAAAATTCAGAATAATCCGCTTTTTCGTCATTCAATTCTTTCGTTAATTACACTTCTTCTTATAGCGGTAATTTGGGTGACTGATATGGCAGTTGTTAGTGTCTTTTTATTGTTAGCAGTTCAATTATATTTTTATTTGAAAGCAAATAAATTTTCTCTCTCTTTATTCAAAAGGATAGAATTCTACTATGCATTAATGGGGGTTATTCTATGTTACATATTTATTCATTATGCAAAAAATATTGCTCAGAACAGATATGATTATACCACATTCAGTGATTTTAAGACCATAAAACTATCTCTTAGAATTTTTGTGAATACTGTTTTAGCTTTCTTTAAATTCAAGGCTAATGAGCCTTTTACAAGTGTATATGCCTATTTTGTAATAGTTATTTTAATAGTAATGTTTCTTCAAATTAAAAAGGTAAGATTAAGTAGTTCTTCAAAGAAATGGATCTTATTTTTTCTTTTTGAAGCCACTTCACTTTTTGTGATAATGATAATATCTAATTGGACCTTTTTAAATGGTGTTCCTCGAAGATATTTTACGTGCACTTATATTTCGCTTTCATTCTCGCTTTTATTGATATTAGACAATTTAAATGTCTCAAAAAAGCATATTAATTATATCAACGTTCTTTTAATGATAACAGTGGTTACCGGAGGTATAGGAGCGCTTTACAACATAAAATATATTTGGCCTAAGACGATGACTCCTAGAGCCGAAATTTCCAGGGAATTCGAAAAACTTGGGAAAATTGGAATAATCGCTGAATATTGGAATTCTTATATTACTTCATGCATTAATCCCGACATGATTAAGGCAACTCCACATGATTCCACTTGGGCTGTTAGAAACTATGAATTAGTTGATGAAGTTTTTGAGCAAGAGAACATTTATCTAATTAAAGATATGTGGTTGCAGAGTTTCCCTGATACTGTGGCTGAATTTGGAAGAGTTCTATTAAAAGATGGTAATGAATTTAGGATTGGTGGTTGTAATGTTTGTAAATATAAAAAGCAAATCCCTATTCAAAACAACTAAACTCACTTGTGGCATCTCAACCGACATTCACACAAGACAACAAATTAACAACACTAAGTAAATTGGCGCTGACAAATTTCATAGTGATTAGATTGGCATTGTGCATTACACTGTATTTACGATAGATATGAGTGGTGTGAGTAAATCAATTGTAGTGCATCAGATATACTTTGGATTGTCCCCCTATTTTCTGGAAAAAATTCTTAGAATGATTTCGGTCGCATGTATTATCACTCTTGTGTATCAAGGTTGGCTTACGCTTGGGCGGTATCGAAAAAGTTAGTTTCGCAGAGACCTTATTTTATAGCATGCTTGATCCTGCAAAATTCCCAGCTTATGCTTAGGGACTATAGTGAGGGTATTCCTGGTTTACGCTACCAGCTACTTACAATCAAATCTGTTTTTCTTACAGTAAAACCCACTTCGCGAAATTTGATATTTGCTGGAAATTAATTCAGACCCTTGGCTCTCAACCTTACCCAGGATCTGAAACTTTTCTATCTCTTTAAATTTTCTATAAGTGTTAATCATCCCCTTGCTAATTTGCTGTACACGACTTAATTATTAATCTTTGTGCAGCGATTAGGAAGCTGCGACAGAGGAAACCTATATTTAAATCAGCCAATCCAAAAAACTTGATTATCTTTGCACCGTGAAAAGTCGTAGCAGAATATTAAGCGTAGTTTTTCTAACAGCGATTTATTGCTTTGCGATAGGTGTCGTAACAAAGTCGGTTGCACATTCTAATTTTCAAAGCAATTCATTTGCATCACAAGAGCTTTATTTTTCTGACTTTTCAACGAAACTCTTCTGCCACACATCCCAATCAGAAAGCTCGGTAAATAATAATATAAATCAACCTGTTCCAAGTTTCAAAAACTCATTCAAAGGGCTTTTGGCACTTGCAAAAACCAAAGAGCTGTTATTTGAATCAGTATTTTCACAATACAACAATATTTCGAGGAACTTTCTGATACAATATCGGAAATCGGACATCATTTTTCCCTTCCATTATTTTTGGTAATACGTTTTTTCCGTCTAAAGTAATTATCGTATTTGGCAATTGCCATTATTTATCAAGACTTTGCAAAAAGTAAAGTCCAATTAATAATTTCAAAAAACTTAAAAAAAATTAAAATATGGATATGGATTGGGGATCAGCCATTATTGGGCTGATTATAATATTGATATGTATCCTTCCTATTGGGATATTGTATTACAAAAGAGTAAAAAAAGAGAATAAAATGTTGCAATCGCTTAATGAAATTGCACAACAACATAATTGCAAAATAGGACAATACGAATTTTGTGGCAACTATGTTATAGGATTAGACGAAGACAGAAATTTCGCTTTCTTTTTTAAGCAGAAAAAGGAGGATGCAATTTCTCAATTTGTCGACCTTTCCGAAGTCCAGCTTTGCCAGGTAGTTAAGAAAATAAAAAATATACGAAACGACATTGGCAGCCTTAGTTATGTCGAGCGTTTAGGACTTAGCTTTATACCAAAAAATTCTTCCAAACGAGAAACAATATTTGAATTGTATGACGTAGAAATTAATATGCAATTAAGCGGTGAACTTCAGTTTGCTGAGAAATGGGCAAACCAATTAAACACTCGTTTGAAAAACAAAAAGTAACAGAATGAAAGCCCTGTGGATAAGCCATAGGGCTTTTTTTTAAGACTAAAAAAAAAGAAAGTAAGAACCTCGACAGCCAGCATCCAAAGCGTAAGCAGTAGTTTTGTGCTTCGAATAATGTGTTTTTGAATATTTGAATCCATGCTTTGCTGCTAGCATTGTTGTAAGAACTTCTCTTTCTAAGATCACAAGCTGTTAGCAGCTTTCCCAAAGAAAATAACAAAAATT
>JABLXD010000076.1 GCA_013178285.1 Methanofastidiosum sp. | reverse complement strand
GATTTTCCAGAGACCGACCGGAATCGTGGCTTCCAGGAGAAGAAAAGAATAGAATGGTCACAATCGGCAGGTCAGAGATGCACCTTCACCGGGCCTCTCATCTGTCCAGACAATGGGGTCCATCTCACTCCTCCACCAAAAATCCTGTTAGCAATTTTCCCAGTAATCCCTTATAATCTCTTTGAGCCATCGTAAGTAAAAACCTCCTTTCTTAAGGTTGAAATTTTGAAAAGGAGATATTACGATGGCTCGTCCTCCTAAATCAATTTGCGAACTATTTTGTACACTAGCTTGAAAGGATATTAATCATACCTTCTTTTTTAGCTAATCTTCTTCCGACATAATATATTAAGAATAAATTCATTACAGCTCCAACTATTGCAAAAACCATAACAGTCTGAGTTAATTTAAGGTGCATCCCCCCCCACATTAAAGCTATCGTTCTTAAAAATAATAATATTATATCGTAAAAAAATACAAATTTTTGAATTCTGATAATCCGTGCAAATATAACTGCCGGAAGGTTACAAAAAACAAAAAGCATCCATATTATCAGACTTCTGGCCAGAATACCTGCGAGTTGCCATCGTGCCCCAAAAATTAAAGTAAAAATATGTGGTGCCCAGATTAATAGAATTAGAGATGGAATAAAAGCAATTGCAAAGAGCACAATAACGGTTCTTATAAATAATAATAATATACCTTTACCTTCATATTGATATTCGCAGGCTTTTTGAAAAAGAACTTGACGTAATGCAGTCAGAACCAGATTCATCGGGGCTTGAAGTATGGCCACGCCAAAGGCATAGGCTCCAGCCGGAGATAGACCATAAAATTTTGTGATTAAAAGGACAGGTAGTCCAGATGAAATTGCATTTATAAAATTCTGAGATGCTGAATATAGTGGAAAATCTATATATTCCTTAGCCAGAATTTTCATCTTCTCAAGTTTAATAGTGCTTCTCAAGGATTTTAGGTCCAGTTTTACGATTTGAACCAAGTTGATGCTTGCGAGCAAATTAGCCGAGAGATTGCTTATTATTAGGCCCAAAGAACCTGTTCTCAGAATTCCTAAAAATATTCTTGATCCGCTAGAGCCGATACTTCGTATTATTTGCGATGCAGATGTTGTCTTAAAGGCTTTCGAGCGAACAGCCCAGGCCTGAGAAGCTTGATTGATACCCTCAATTAGCAGCGTCATAAGAAATAAAAGTAGAGGCCAAGAACCCCTGGTTTTTGTGAGATCATAGAAAATCGATGGCTTAATAATACTGATAGATGATGCAATGAACGTAATTATAATAGTAGAGATTACTGAGAGACAAAAAAGATTTATGGCATCATGCTTTTCTTTTGGCAGCATTGATGCCTGACTATAGTCTAATGTTAAAAGTGCCCCGATAATTCCTGTGACTGCGCTAAATGATCCAAAAATACCGAAGTCTTCGGGTGTAAAAAGCCGGCTAATAATTGGAGATAATACATAAGCTATTGCTTGGGCCCCAGCCGTGCCACCCATTACGATCAAAATATTTTTAAGGAAGGAAGATTGTTTTAATGTATTTATCAGGTTGCTGATATTTGATCTTATAATAAAGTAATTTGATATCATATTGTTCTGTAGATATTAATTTGGTTAAAAGTCTCTTTTCTTTATTAACTCTATATCAAATCGAGCTAATAACTGGCTAAAATGATGGGCTCCCTTCTCAAGGCATTTAACATACAGGGCGGGACCAAGGATTAAACAAATTGGAAAAGAAATTAGATATACCCCCAATGCAAGCATTGATTTTAAAGCCGTAAGAATCTGTCTCGTTAGCGATGTACCCTTTATGCTGTTTTTGTAAGTGTTATAGCCATGAACGATTGAACGCCTGATATAGTAATTTTTTTGCCATCTCTCAGGAGGTACGATTTCGTAAACAGGGGCTTCTGCAACTGCTACGAATTTATAACCGTGTTCAATAGCCTGCTTAAAAAAAGCTCTATCAGATCCACTCGTTTTCCATTCAAGATCAAATCTAAGATCATATTCATCAAAAACCTTTCTTTTTAAAAGAACATTACCCGACCGTGTATGATACCAATCTAGAAGTGTGCCAGTTCGATAAATTGGGCGCTCGCAGAACTTGCCCTTTATTAACCAGGATGGTGGCTTCTGTTCAAAATATGGAATTACAGGACCCAGAGCGCCCTCTACATCGAATGTTTGAATGGCTCTATATAAAGTAATGAGCCAGTGGGGTGGGGGGAATTCATCGTCATCTATTATTGCTATGTAATTTCCGGTGGCTAACTTAATAGCATGATTCCTCGCAGCAGGAATTGATTTCTCAGGCTCTATATCATAATTAATCTTTATTTTAACGTTTTCCGCTAGAGTTTCCACAATCCCTTTTGCGGAGCCTGCTTGGTCATTATCTATAACAACTATAGAATAATTAAAAAGGTCATATGTTACTTGGTCATTAAGTTTATTAATTAGGCGCTCCAGCATTAATGGACGCTTATTTGTACAAATACAAATTGAAATATGATCTAATTTAACCATATGGATTAGCTTTGGTCAGATTTTTCATCTTTATTAATTTAAAGCATTAATATCTTCTCTCTTACTTAGTATAAAAGACCAAGCAAGTAGGAGCCAAGTCGAATAATTGGCAAATTCTCCTAATGATACTTCGGCAATATTGCGAACTAAAATCATGATTATAAGTGATATGAAAAATATTGAAATTTTATTATCTGGATTTAATAAATTTAAACTCTTTTTTAATAAAATAAGAATAAATATAATTGATAATAATACCCCAACTAGGCCCAGATCAAGAATGGTATCTAGGTAGCCATTATGAGCGTGACTTCCGATTTTATTTCTTAGAGATGTGGTCCAGAATCCTCCAAAACCGTGTCCCAATAATATATTTTGTTTGGCATATGGAATAAGTGCCCTCCAGATTTCAGTTCTACCAGTAAGGGTTTCGTTTCGGTTTAATAACTTGGGAAGAGATTTTGTTGGAATCTTGTCCGAAAACGGGATAAATATACCTATTGCTATTATAATAACGGCAAGAATCATGATTTCCTTTTCGATGTTAATCATTTGTTTTACAGACCATTTTAGGAATGTCAAAAAGATTAGTCCTACAGTCAAAGCTAAAAAAGATGTAGCAGAATAAACTAATGTTCTTCTTGGCCCCATCATTAAATATAAAGCCAAGGAAACCATAAAAATATCAATAAATATTGGTAGCCTTGACGACGATTGACTCCAATTCTTCAAATCTTGCCCCAGTGAACAGATCAAGAAAAGAATTGCCATCGCACATATCATTGCTAGCCCATTTTTCTGGCTGGCTATGCCCTCCCACCTTTCATCACCAGACCACCTTCCATAAGAACGTCCATATGAAGGGTAATATTTTATGAGTAATATTGACAAGGGGAGAGCGAGGTATATCGCTTTTTTGAATGCACTTGAGATTGTGTTAATTGGGTATTTTTCCGAACTTAATAGTAAGGCGATAATCAAAGCAACAGCTTCTCTACCCCACCTTCTAAAGGATATACCGGGAGTCCTTGACCATATAACGCTAATAAGAGAATAAATTAATATCAAGACGACCGGAATATTGAATTTAACCGATGAAATAAATGAAAAGCGTCTCTGAAATAATATGATCAGGGATATTATTCCCACAGCTAATAGAAAATATCTGTCAGGCAAACTTCCAGCTTCTATGGTTGTATGTATATTAATGAAAAATCCTAATCCTTTGCTGCCTGAATATAAAATCCAGATAGCGATTATCCAAACAGCTCCACTTGTGTTTTCAGTTGTTTTATGTTCAATATAAATTACACAACTAATAAATATTAAGACAATAATGAGGGCTAGCTGAGGCGGCAAATTTATTAGCTCCTTTAATCCAGTGTAATAATTACTTTTATTTGATAATATTTTAATTGATATGTCAATTTGAGCTGGTCCCCAAAAACTGGACAGCCTAGATAGGTGCACTTTGGCCTGCCATATCTCGGAAAGGAGGTATGGTAAGATGACAGGCATGAGGAAACAGTACGAAGCGGCCTTTAAGGCCAAGGTGG
>JABLXD010000075.1 GCA_013178285.1 Methanofastidiosum sp. | reverse complement strand
TTTCTGTTCGTATATTTTCCTTTCGTGTGGTGTCATACTTGACTTAATAGCGTTTACTACTGCCTGACCTTCTGCATTTAGGACGAGTTTTGACTTTTCTTTCTGTGTAATAACTGTTTCTACTGTTTTGTATGGAAGCCTTTGTACAGGTAAAACTGGAGTGATGTTTTCTGGGATTTTCAGATTCAATGCATACTCGTTGGCAGTTCTACTGTGATGGCTCCCCACAATTTTTATGTATCCATCAATCAGCATTTCCTTTATTGCATGCTTTACTGTGGTAGGAGAACAACCACTAAGTACGGCAAAGTCACTATAACTAATTCTTGCACTCGGCTTTCCTATAAGAACAGTACGAGAAAATATTATCTCGTATAAAACGCACTTTACTGTGTCTTTAAGTTTTGGAAATATGTAGTCAGTTTTGTATATTGATAACGCTATTAGTTCTTTTACATTTATCATTTAATCACCCAAAGCAAGAATCCCGCTGAAACAACTGTTGTTACAATAAATTCAAAAAAACTTCTTACAGGGATTAATCTTATTCCAAAACTTTTGATTTTAGGATTAAGCAGTGGAACTTTCCCTGACACCGCATCCTGTATAATGTGCAAAATTGCACCAACTGAAAGAGCAGAAAGCAACCAAAACATCGGGCGTTCTGTCGGAAGACAGGAAAATAAACTACTATCCTTAAGTGGATGAATAGTTGCAGGATTTTCTTTTAAAATAAGAACACTTAATAGAAAAACAATTAAGTAAGGAATAAACCAGTGAGTATAGGTTCTGTGATATTTTTTCCAACTCTGTCGTGCATCGTGATTTAAAGATAAAAATCCCTTTCCTTCAAGATAATCAGGAATAATTGCCCCCATGGCAGATATTAGGGAAAAGAAAAAATTATTACTTAATGCAAACACAACAGAAAAAGTGATTAATTTATGTGAAATCCATGTCATTATTAATTATTTAACGAATGGTAACCAAGAATAGGCAGATTTAAGGCAAAAAAAAGCCCGCACAAGGCGGGCTAAGGACTAATTAGAAAATTTGAATCTTCTTAATAAGCATTCTACATCAATAATTAATTCTTGTTTTGTGTGTTCTTTAGACTCATTCATTCTTACTGTGGTAGAAACTCTAAATCCATTGCCAACAGCAACTTCATAACCAATTGCTTTTAATGTTTGATACAAACCTACAACATCAACTCCTTTTAAATCATGTTGACTAATAAAACAACTAACTGTACACATTTTAACCTCCTAAAATTTTGAATTTTTTAAAATTTTAGATATGAACCGAACCGTCAAGACGGTTCGGCTTAAATAAAGAGAAATGAAAAATAGATAATCGTTTTTTGTGGGTAGGAACCCAATACCTGCTAAAAGCAGTCACCTTAAAAGGTGAGAAATATTACTGAACGTAAATTGCATTTACAAAAAGTTTTTTCTCGCCTTTAAAGTAGTAAAGATTTGCTTTTTTCCCTTTTTCTAGCTTTCCTTCAACTTTTGTTTTGTCAGTTATTTCATACCATTTACCAGCTACTTTAACTGCTTTCCCATCTGTTCTAATAGCTTCGATCTCTACGTTTTGCATTTTCCCTGTGTTTGTCTCATTATTAGTTGTTTCTGTGTTTTCTACAGGATCAGGAGCTACTATTTTAGTTTCTCCTTCAATCTGTACATCCTCTTGAGTATTAGTTTCCTGTTTTTGTTCTGTAATAGCATCAGCAACAGCTTTAGTTGACTCAATAGCCATTGCTTTCAGAAGTTCTGCAAAAAACAAAACATTTGCCTGATCGACAGGTACATTAATTTTTGTCTCTTCTTTCTTCAATATCACTCCGAACCCTGATTTTTCATTTTTAGACCACTTCTCGATAGTTAAGGTAGATTGCACGTCGTTAAACTTGTGAATTAGACTTACTTTTGTTCCAGTTTTAACAAGATTTAAAATTGACAGATAAGTTCTAAAAGATTCTTCAGCATCAAGCATGAATTTCAATTGAGTCTTTTCCTCGGTTCCAAAAGTAAAGAAACGTAACCAAATCTTCCCATCCTTAAGCCTAACTTCCAATCCTGAATTCTTTGCATAAAATGTGTGTAACATAATAAAACCTCCTAAATAGATTAATTAGATTTAATTAACCTGCCAAAGGCAAGGTTTGTTAATGACTAAAATTTGAAAGAAAAAATGGGAAAATAATGGTAGTCTAAATTTGTGGCATATTGGTGAAGTGCCAATCCCCTTAAAAGGTCTATAGAAAATTACTCTACAGAGAAATCCTATTTTAATAGTAACGATTAGTAACCTTATCCTGCAAGTAATCTCAACTTCCTTGTAAATAAAATCAAGCAAACTTTGTTCAGTATGTGGATATCGAAATGGCGAACTAAGCTTGTCGGACAGGAAATGGATTTGTCCTGTTTGTAAAACTGAACACGATAGAGATATTAATGCATCTTTAAATTTACTAAAAGAAGGACTAAAGATAACAGGTAGGGCTGGAACGGTCCGAACCTACATGCCTGTGGAGGGTACAGTAGTATCCTATGAAGCAGGAAGCCTGCTACTTCAGTAGCAGGTAGTTCACATGTTTTTTATACCTATCCAACAGATATAGTTTCATATTCAAAAATTTCCTCTCCCCCACAATAAGGGCAAGGGGGAAGAGTTTGTTTTACATGTTCTACCCATCTTTTCCCACAGGAATCGCATAGTAGTTTTACAAAACAATAAAACCCTATTTCATCTTCTCTTTGCTTTTTCCATTCATTGTAATTTTTTGTAATTTTTTCTTTTTTTGTCATAATAGCCTCCTTTAATTTCTAAATTTAAAAGTTAATTTTTTAATTTCTTCAGTTGTTACTTTTTCTCCATGCTGTTCGAGTATGTGAAAAAGCCTTTCAACGGGAAGTTTTTTTGGTCCGTCGGAAATCAAAAAAATATAATTAAAATCATTTGTTATTGTAATTTTTTTATTTTCTTTGGTTTTAATTACTATATACCCCATATTATCCTCCTGTTAAATTTTTAATCAAAAAAACAACTTCATGCTTTGTACTAAAGCTTAAAAATACAGTAACCAACTGAAATCCATTCGTTTGGAAGGCTTTTAAAGAGGCAATGTTTTCTTTTACCACTGTTGCTGCAACAAGTGGAGTATCAACAAGCTTTAATAGTTCTGCTATTAATTTTGTCCCATAGCCATTGCCTCTTTTGCCTTCCCTAATACACACCCCTCTAATTTCAGTGGTGTGCCAGGCTGTTTTGTACAGCCCAGCAACACCTATTAAATCTTCCCCATCAAAAAAACCAAAACATTTTGTTCTACTTGGGATATGCGTTCGGTATAAATTATTTTTTAAAAAGTCAATCATCTCTTCTCTTAAAATTTCAGAAAGGCTCAACATTTTCTGCCTCCTCTTCATCGTCTACAAACGTATTTCTTACATTTAATTCGTAATAAAGTTCCTGCAACCTTCTTTCAACTTCAACTTGTTCTGAAATAGATAAGTTCCCATCGTAGTAGTATTCTTCAAGTATTTCTATTTCTCGCTCTATTTCCCTTGTAGTCATTTCTCTAGGTGATTTGTCCCCAGAGAAAATGTGTGTCTCTTCTTCATCGTCATTTGCAAACTCGCCAAACAAGAATGGATTATATCTCGGGTCTTCTTTCTCCTTATTTTTCTTTTTGGCTTTTTTATTGCCATTTTTACCGTTTTCACTCAAAATGCTGGTATAATAGCTGTAATTGAGTCTTTCTAATTCTCTTTTGTGTGTTTTGTGCGGAATTTCACAAATCCGAAAGACTGCAGGTTTTCCTTTGTTAATCTTCAGGATATATAGCTGATGTGGCTCAATTTCTGTGTAAACAATCTTTTCCTGCTCAACTCCAGCTATTTCCAGAGCATTCTTCCACATTTCCATTGTAGATGCAAAAAAGATATTATTTTTGTGGTAGAACACTGATAGTGGTCTATATTCATTTCTCCATAGATAAATGCCTTCGCTTGTTAGGAGTGCAAAGGCATAGTCTCCAACATTAGACACTTCATACGTGGCAGATTTAATTGCATCAACCAGTTTTTCCCCCTGCCGAATTTGTGCCGTAATGCATCTCAAAAACAACTCAGAATCAACTTTGACATCTGTAAGTTTATTCGCTCCAAAATTTTCCGCTATTTCTCTCATCCTTTCACCCAATACTCCATTGTGAATAAGAAAATACCACCTTTTACCAACTTTTGAGCCAAAAGGATGAAGGCTCATTTTGCCTTCAGAGTTTGCTTTACTTCCTACTTTTTGGTTCTATCTAAAAATTGGTGAGTATCCAATCACAAAAAGCATGATAGACCTGAGAGTATGTCCAGATACTCAATCCAGCTTTA
>JABLXD010000074.1 GCA_013178285.1 Methanofastidiosum sp. | reverse complement strand
AGAGTTTAAGGCAGTAAAACGAATAGCTGGTGCGTACACTGTAATTCACGCTAAGGAAAGAATTCCAAAAGAATATATTAAAAAAACAACAGAAATTTTAAAAGAGGGGGTGATTGTAAGATATGGGGAAAAGATTTTCTGAACTATTCAAGACAAAACAACTTGCTAACCGTATTATAATTTACGAAACTTTAAGGCTTCACAAAGCTCCTTCCCGTGTTTTAACTAACTCTGTAGCTTTGCTTGCTTCTGCAATAGACAGTCTTGAAAGAATAGATTGCGATTTACTTAAAAAATATATGGAAGATTTTTTAGTTACAGAATGTGAGTTTCAATATGGCACACCAAGTTGTATTTTTAATTGTTTAAATTATTTTTCTTGCATGCAAAAACGCCAATTTTGTAAAAAATGCACTAAGTCTAATGCTCCAACTATTGAAGATTGTATAGAGTGTTTTTTGCATCAGGCAGATGAAAACACGTGGGGAATAATGCGGGATGCACACTTGCATTGCGAGAACTATGAACTAGACGAAGAAAATTTAATTTAAATAATTATTTAACAATGTTTGCAGAAAGAGTTAAAGTTTTGCACAAAAAATATGGAATTGATAAGGAAAAAGTTTGGGAGAAAGTAAACAAGATTGTAAACCAACTTCTTACGCAACTTGGTGAAATGAAGGATGGAATAGATGCTTAAAAGAAAAAAAGAGAAGACAAAGGAAAAAATAACCATTTTAGGGGAAGGATACAACCTTTCCGATCCATACAAAAAGAAAATTCAGATTGCCATTCCAGATTCCCACAGGAAAGGACATTTCTGGTGTTTTGGAACAACAAGAGCGGGCAAAACCAGACTAATGGAGTCTATGGTAGAGCAGGACATAAGGAAAGGATACTCGGTTGTAGTTATAGATCCCAAAAGCGACATTCAGTTGTTCAGTAAAATAGTTCAAGTTGCCTTTGAAGAGCAGAGGCACGAAGACTTGATATTTATCACGCCTATATTTCCAGAATATTCTGCAGTAATAGATCCTCTTGCTTACTACTATATGCCTGAAGAATTGGTTGCCCACATAGTTTCTGGAGTTCCTGTTGAAGAACCATTTTTCTACAAAGTTGCATATGAAATCAGTATGGTTCTTGTTCAGGCTTTACTTCTTAAGGCAAAATTAGAAGGAAGAGGACACACCTTTAACATAAATGAGATAAAAGACAGGATGAGCAGGGAAGAGATAGCTGAACTTCTAAAGGAGATACAGGTTATAGACTTGCCCGAGGCAAAAGAGATAGCAAAAAACATGCAGAAAATAGTCAACTCCCCACAGGACTACTATTCAAAAATTTCAACTTCTTTAAGAGTAGCACTAATGCAACTTTCAGCTGGGAATATTGGAAAACTTATAGGCAAAGCTGATGAAAACAGATTTATAAAGAGACTTGAAGAGGGTAAAAGAGTTATTATGATCGCTCATCTTGGTGCATTACTTACGGAAGATGCAGCGAAAGTGCTTGGGAAAGTTATAGTAAGCATGGTTAAAACATTTGTTGGTAGAATGTTTTTAAGTGGTGAAATTATTAATCCTCCGATTGCAATGTATATAGACGAAGCTCAGAACATTCTTTACTACGGCATCGAAGATTTATTTGCCAAAGCAGGTGGAGCAGGAGTTTGGGTTCACGCATTCAACCAGTCAGTTAACCAGATATATCAGGAAGTAGGACACGAATTTGGACGTTCCATCCTTGACAACGCCAACACCAAGCTCTTTATGCGTGTCCCCGATACTGACACTGCTGAGTATGTTGCAAAGCACTTTGGAACAAAGAAGAGAATTTCACCAGCCATATCCCCTGGTGGAGGAATAATTACTAAAGAAGTTGAAGAACCACTTGTTAAGCCCGAACACGTTCTTAATTTAGGTCCAAGGCAATTTTACCTATTTACGTACAGTGGACAGTATAAAGGAAAGACTATTGACGTAAGCGACTGTTACATAGAGATAAAGTTTCCGAAAATATCAGTAGAAACGCAGGAAGCAGTTGCACAATGATAGAGCTTTTTTTAATTGTGATCATAGTAAGTGTGGGGCTTTTGTGGTGGGCTTTAAAACCTACAAAGAGTGGGAATACATCTTTGGCTAAAAACGAGAATGGAAAGCAAGAAATTCATATTGAAGACGTATCAATTCTTTGGACGAAGAGAAAGGAAGCAGTAATCAAACTTGAGGAGCTTTCAAGACTCTGGAGAAACTCCCAAGCAAACGTGGAACAGAGCGATATTCCACACTTCTTTACAGACGTAATCAGAGAATTTTTCAAAAAGCACATTGACAAGAAACCTTTCTATACAGGTGGAGCAAGGAAAGTAATAAATAATCTGCTTACGCTTCTTGATACAGAAGGAGCAGTTGCAAGTGTTGTGTCAGGGCAGAACGAGACGGAAAGTAAGATTCCGCAGGATACATACAAAATGCTTGCACAGGTCTCACTTGCAGAACACACAGTGCATGTAGCCGAGGAGATACTTACTATAGTCCCCTACAGTGCGAACTTACCGATAGCACTTATTGCCGCACTGGCACACGACATAGGCAAGATTCCAAAGTACAGAAAGCAGTACTATGCACTCGGAGATCATCCTTTTATAAGCGTTACAGTGCTTGAAAGCATAAGTGGTTTTAAAGACTTAGTTTACGCAGATGAAATAATACAGGCTGTAAGAGATCATCACTTAAAACCAAAAAACTACGTAGGTGAAGTACTAAAAGAAGCTGATACGAGAGCAAGAAGAAGAGAACTGGTTGAAGTACAGAAAAAACTTTCCACCTTACCTCCTCCAGATGCCTTTGAACATTCCGACACAAACGTAGACGAAGCAATTACTCCAACATACGAAAAACTAACAACCGAAACAAACACTAATCAAACCTTATCAAACTCATCCAACATCCCAACCAAACTTCATTTACCACCACATCAAACTCAACTTCAAACGCAACATCAACCACAACCACAGTCCCCATCACAATCACAATCTCAACCAACGCATCATCGGGTTCCATCAAACTCTACATCTGATACCTTCGCTTCTGTCAATCTTATTCAATCGTTTAATAAAACACATATGCTTCAGGAAAACAGCAACACTGACGATACAATTCCTGAAATATTCAATTATCAACCTACAAAGACACAAAAGTCTGAGCCAGTTGAAACATCAGCAGATGTGTTTTTCAACACGCAGAGTGCTACAACTGTAGAAGAAGAACAAAAACCTAAAGAAATAGAAATGCAGTGGTTTAATCCCGAGGAATTTTTGTCAAAGGTTCTAACTTACGTAAATAAACTCATAAATGGAAGGTGGCTTGCTGTGAGCATGCCTAATGGAATAGTTTACGTCCAACCAAGACTGTTTTGGAGCGTGCTATTTGAGATGGCGATTGAGAAAGGCATTATGGATATTGGATTAAGTGAAAAAGATGATGCAACAAAAAGGAACTATCTCTACACAGTGTTAAAGCAGATACAACATTACAAGAATGCAGTGGAGACTTCACTAATTAGGGAAGGATACTTTTCAGCTCCCTTTATAGTTGAAATGAGAAATGGGAAAAAGTATAGGAATCTTTACATTCCACTTCGAGCACAGGAAGCATTTGGAGTACTTGCAGGAGAACTGGAAGCAAGGAAAGAAGGGAAGTTAAAGGAAATAGTGGACGTGTATCCACCTTTTGAGAAAGGAACAGAAAATGTTTGAAAAATCAGGTTACTCCGTGATGTTTTTAAGTTTGAAATCTTTTAAACAGGAGAAAACAATGGAAGTTGTAGCTTGGCACTGTTTAGATACTAATCAAAATAGAAAGAACTGTGAAATACTTCGAAGCAGTTCAATTAACTTTTATTTAGGTATATCTGACAGTTCAATTATTCCACAGGTAATTGAATCGCAAAGCATAGAGAAAGCTTATAATTATCTAAAGAAAACAGAAATATACAGCTTAATTAAAGCGGTAATTTGCGAAAAAGTAAAAATTTCACAAGAAAATCTGCCTTACATAGTAAAACTTGCGAAAGATGGATATGCTTATTTTTGGGATATGGAAGATTTATTTTGGTTTTTGAAGTTTACGAGGCAGTTGAATTTTAACGCACGAAATGTAGTTGAGCTAATGCAATTTGTGGAGAAAAGTAATCATAGTTTTAAAGTGGCACAGCTAAGCAAACAGGTTGCAGAAGCTTGTGGTATTAAAGATTTCCCTTGGGAAGACGTTTTGTATCACGACGTAGGGAAGATTGCAATGCCACAAAGTTTTTTATTTGCTCCGAGGTACTATACACAGGTTGAAAGACAATTTATTCAACTGCATGTAGTTCACGGATGTAATTTAGCAAAAAAATTAAATCTAAACGGGAATATAAAGAATTTTGCTTTATATCATCACGAAAGATATGACGGAAGTGGTTATTTAAAGGGCATCAGGGGAGATGAAATTCCTAAATTTGTCCAGATTGTAACAATTTGTGATGTTTATGATG
>JABLXD010000073.1 GCA_013178285.1 Methanofastidiosum sp. | reverse complement strand
AAAGACGTTCAAAAAATATCAAATGGTGTTGCTATAGCCTCAAGGATATTAAAAAAATCAGGAGTAGATACAATAGTTTCAACTGAAGCCGCAGGGGCCCATCCTGGAGGTACAGCACCTTTAGGCACCACCGTAGACAATCAATTCAAGACGAAATTGGGTTTTTATGTATGTGATGCAAGTGTACTCCCAGAATCTCCAGGGAAACCACCAATTCTTACACTTATGGCACTAGGTAAAAAATTAGGAGAGAATATATTAAATTCCACCTGATGGAACTTTTTCATTTGGATTTACCAATATATCTAAAAGCATAGGGCCTGATGAGTCAAGTATTTCTTTAACTCCTTTCTTCATTTCTCCTTTATCTTCAACTCTTATCCCAGGAACTTCAAGACCTTTTGATATCTCCACGAAATCTTTCTTGCCCAAGCTGAAGTGATATTTCCCGCCAAATTTAGCATCTTCATGCTGCTTAATAGTGCTCAAGACGCCATTATTTATCAAGAATATTTTTACATCTATATTATTTTCAGACAAAGTTAGTAATTCTCCTAGCACCATCAAAAGCCCGCCATCGCCAGTTATTAAAACAACTCTTTTCCCAGGATTAGATAGCTTTGCACCTATAGATGCGGGTAAACCGAATCCCATTGCACCAAAAGAATGCGAACAGATGAAAGTTCTTGGAATATGAACTTTTTTTAGGAGATGTGTCCATACTGTAATGGAGCCTGTGTCAGTAACAACTATATCCTCTTTATGTAATTTCTGTAGTATCTCACAAATTGCAACTTGGGGTTTCAGTGGTTTTGAAGAAGAAGATATTCCATCTAATTTTTTCGGAGTATCTTTATTGATCCAAAGCCCATTTTTTCTTGAAACTCCAATAACGATATTGCTGAGTATCTCATTTATATCCCCCACTAGGGAAAGCTCAAATGAGGTACTTTTTCTGTTTTTTTCTATATTGACGTCAATTATTTTCTTTGAATTATTAAATAGGTTGTAAGAAGTTCTATCAGAAAATTTGACTCCAAAGGATATTACTAGATCTGAGTTTTCAAATGCTATTTTGGCATTGTTTGTACCTCTAACTCCAAGTGTGCCAAAAGCATATGTATCGTCTTCGTCAATGATCCCCCTGCCGGGTAATGTTGTTACTATTGGCGCTCCAATTTTATTTGAAAGAGAACGGATATTGGCGTCTGAGTTAGAGCCAATAGCTCCGTATCCGGAAAGAATCAAAGGCTTTTTTGACTCGTTAATCAATTTGATGGCATTTTTAATCTTATCGATATCAAGTTTAGTTTTTGTTTTTTTTTCTAAATAATTAAAATCTGAATTGTATTCCAATTCAAATAAGTTAGTTGGAACTTCGATGTGAACAGGTCTTGGCCTTCCAGAAACTGCTTGAGAGAATGAATCCCTAATCTGTTGGTAGATGTCTTCTTTTAATCTAATATTCTTCTTTGTGATGGAAGAGGTCATTGAAAGTAAATCAACTTCCTCAAAGGCATCAGTGCCAATTTTATCGTTAGGAACCTGTCCGGTAATTAAAACTAAAGAAGATCCATCTTTATATGCACAAGCAAGCCCCATCATTGCATTGACAGATCCTGGGCCTGTTGATGTCAATGCAGAAGATATTCTTCCACTTGCCCTATAAAATCCATCTGCGCTATGGACTGAACACTGCTCATGTGAAGATCTAATAATAGAAATTCCATTATCTTTCAATTCATGATAAAGAGGAAGTATTTCTCTTCCCGGATACCAGAAAAGCGTGTCAACTCCTGAATCCTTAATTGCTTTTGATATGATTTCTGCTCCGGAATATGAATTTTTCATCATCTAACCTTTTGCAAGAATTTCCTGCGCCATATTCTTAAATTCTTTATCTCCTACTTTTGCCCCTCTCTCAGCCATCTCCTTTATTTTAAGTATCAAATTTTCTTTTTCATTTTGTGGGATTGACAATCCTAACTCTTCAAGTTTGTAATCAATACAGCTGATCCCGCAATGCTTACCTAGAATGATCCTTCTTTTTTGGCCAACAAATTCAGGCATGTATGGTTCATAAGTCAAAGGTTCTGCTCTAACTGCTGAAACATGTATCCCAGATTCATGAGAAAAAACATTATCTCCTACAATGGCCTTATTTTTAGGAACTGGCATTGTAGTATATTTTTCAACTAATCTTGAAAGTTCATATATTACTTCATATTTGAAGGGCATTTCTATTCCATATAAGAGTCTTAGGCCCATAATTATTTCCTCAAGAGAAGCGTTGCCTGCTCTTTCCCCAATACCATTTACAGTTGTAGATATAGCCCTAGCCCCAGATTCAAATGCTGCGAGAGAGTTTGCAACTGCAAGACCAAAATCATCATGGCAATGTATACCTAGAGTATTATCAATATTATTTTTTATCTGGGTAACAAGATATTTCATCCCCATAGGCCTTATCGAACCAGTTGTATCTGCTATATGGACTCTATCTGCACCAGCATCAGTTGCTTGTTTAAAAAGTTCAAATAAAAAATCTAAATCTGTTCTTGTAGAATCTTCCGCTGTAAATGCAACAAAAATGCCATGGCTTTTACCATACTCTACAGCTTCGATAGCTCTAGAGAGTGCTTGTTCTCTAGTCATTTTTAATTTATATTTTAAATGAAGGTCCGAAGTCCCTATAAAGGTGATTATACCATCAACATCACATGATAAAGCAACGTCTATGTCACTCTTTAAAGTCCTAGTTAATGCAAGTATCTCTGAATTTAAGGATTGTTTCATTATATTTCTTATAGCCCTTCTTTCCCCATCTGATACAACTGGAAAACCTGCTTCGATTTGAGGAACGCCCAGTTCATCTAACTTGATGGCTATTTCAAGTTTCTCATCAGGTGTAAAGCAAATCCCGGGAGTTTGTTCTCCATCCCTTAAGGTAGTATCGTAAACAATTATATTTTTTGGATCTTCTTTTATAGCAACTTCTTTAACAAGATTATAAGGGCTAACAAATGATTTCATAATCTCACAGCCTCATTGGGATCTTCAGAGTACCCTAAAGCGGCTATTGCTCCTATTAATCCCCAATTATCCATTAAAACTTCTAAGTTTTTTACTCTTTTGGAAAAATCAATTGCCTCATCTAAAGACATTAATGAAGTTTTAACTTTGAAGGAATAGTCTTTAATTTCTTTATCTATTCCAATTCCTTTTAGCAAAACTAAACCAGTTTCTTTTGAAAGCGTATGTTTACTAAAAAGTTCAAAAATTCTCTCTTTGAATTTTGGAATGTTTTCTGGGAGTACCGCAAACGTCAATGCTGTGCTAACGCAGTTCTGAGTCTTGTGGGGGTTTCTTGGATAAAGCTGAACTAGGGTATGTCTCAGGTAATCGGCTAAGCCTTCCTTCTCTATTTTGTATGCAATCTCATTTGCCAAGGACCATGTTGCTCCTTCTTCTTTGGTATCTGTATCGTCAACTCCGACTACAATCTTTTGCTTTAAATCAAAAGTAAGTTTAGCTTTACTTAGCCCTCCGCCGCCCCCATAATCTATTATCTCAACAGAGTGAACTCCTTCTGCAAGGCCCCTATTAAGCACAGCTCCAACACCTCCGCCGCCTAATCCGGCATATGTAATGGTAACTTTATCTTCGTAGATCTTTACTTCTTCTATGCCTGCGGCAGAAATACCTGCTTTAAGATCAAGTTCGCATCTTCCGTCCTTAACTCTAAAAAAACTTTGGCTACCTTCACCTATTGCATGTGTGATTAATGAGGAGGCTTTTGGGTAGTGATATGTCACCCAAGAAGCTGTTGCCATTCCCCTTGGATGTTTTTCAAAGATTTCAATTATTCCTTTTTCTTTATCTGCAAGAACGACTATCTTTTCGAATGGTGAAATCCATGCTTTATCGCCAAATTCATTAAAAAATTCCTCTCTTGTGTATTTCAAGTGCCCACCACAATTAATAAATAAAACTTAGTTTCCTATGGGCCCACTGGGATTCGAACCCAGGACCTCCACCGTGTGAGGGTGACGTCATGACCAACTAGACCATGGGCCCAGTTTTTAATAATTTTAAAAGTTTAAAAAAGTTATCTATATATGGACTCGGCGGGATTTGAACCCGCGGCCTCGGCATTGCGAATGCCGCGCTCATACCAGCTGAGCTACGAGCCCTAATTAAATATGATGAAAGATGTTTTTAAATTTTATTACAAATAAAAAATGAAAATAAAAAAATAAAATGTAGGAAACCTATGTCTGGAATTAGGTTATGCTACAAAAGTTAGACTAATCTAATATTTATAAGTCTTTTGGTAGTTAAATACTAAGAAAACAGGATAATTAAAAAATATAAAAAAGAAAAATTAAATTAGTTTATTTTTTCTTGGCTTTGCCCTTACCTTCGTATTCAAGAGATAGGTAGAGAATTATACCAACGACTAGACCCATTGCTGGTGCTGAGAAGAATGGGCTTCCCCATAGCTTAACGTAGTTAGCCATGATCAAAGCTCCTGCCATTATACCTGCAATAGCTCTCTGGACGTTAGTTTCACACA
>JABLXD010000072.1 GCA_013178285.1 Methanofastidiosum sp. | reverse complement strand
AAAAAAACTTAATTTTTTTCGGACATGTTAAGGTCACCTGGTCACCTTTCGGACATGTTAAGGTCACCTGTCAACTTTTTGGAGAAAATTCATAAAGTTTATTTCATTAACATTAGTCGTTTTTTATAAAGCTTCTCACAGAAAACAATTGAAACTTAAGTGGATTTGGATTATTTTGATAAAAAAATAAACCTCCACTCAGATAAAAGTGGGGGTAGAGGAGGGAAGCATCTTAATTCAGAAAATCACAAGCCTATAATAATTTCTCCTTCAGGAAGCTTTGGGACTACAAAAAACACGTCAGGTTTTTTCTGCGTATAGGACACCATTTGCTTATCATCAATTTTAATTCCAAATTTTTCCTGTAAGTACTCTTTTCGTTCTAGTATTTCTTTCTTTTTTCTTGCCTTATTGCGATTGGAAATATCATCTAAACCAAGCACGTCAATTATGGAGTTTAGATGCATCTTTAAATTTTGATGACTAATAACGAATCGTACAAATGCTTTTACAACAGGATCATCAATGTTTATTATTTCATCAACAAGAGGTAAATAAAATATGGCTACATCTGTCTTTAAGAGCATCATGTATTCTGGCTCAAACACGACGTAATAAACCTTGTCCTTAAAAAGTTTTTTTCCTTTTTCTGCTTCTGCATTTTTTATATATTCTGAGTAGCCATGTTTTCTAATTAATCCAAAATGTACTGTAAATTTATCAGTTTTTATGGTGACTTTTGCTTTTCGCATTTCTTCTAGTTTGTTAGTAATAAACTTATGATAGTTTCCATTTTTACAATATATTCCTAATCCCTTTGCCAACTGTCTTGTCGTAAACAAAAACACGCTCTCATGTTTTTCATGCTGTTTTGCCTTGGCAAATATCCAGTCAAGAATGTCCCGATGTAGTTGCGTTAATTCTCCTTGAATACTTAACTGTCCCCACGGTGTTTGAATTATTTCTTCTCTCGTTTTCTTCGTGTTCTTGGCAGGTTTATATGTCGGAGCAAAAACAGGAAGTCTACACTGTGATACCGTGTTTATGTGCTTATTTACTAGCTGCAAATCTTTCCCGATTTTCTTAAACGATGATTTCAAATTCGTCTTTTTCCCCTTCTTTACCTTTTACCCCTTTTTTTTTATTTTTTTCTTTTCGCTTTCATTCCCTCTATTATCCTCTTCATGCCCTTTTTCATTTTTCTCATCTTCATTTTTTTCAATCTGCACCCTCATCTGTCTTACACACCAACACCCATCTACAAACTCAATTTGCATAGGAAACATCTCAAGCAAGGGAGAGTGATAGTTTGACTTCTCAATCTCTAGTATTTTTTTACCTCCCTTCTTCGCCATTACTATCCTTGTCCTCGCTTGTTCTCGGAACACACTAGAACCCCTAAATATATTGTTTTGCCCCCTCATTGCCTCTTTTGTTTGATGGTGCAGAAACAGGAAGGAACAGTTATATTTCTTGATTATCTGTTTGATAAAATCATAAAACACCGCCGCCTCTTCCGTTTTGTTTTCATCAAGTCCGTAAAAGTTGATGAAGGAATCTAAAATAATTAATTTCGGTAAAAACTTATCTATTGCAGATAGCAGAAAATCTGCAGCTTCTGTTGGTGTAATCTGTGAATTTTCCCTTCTCATGATTCTGGAAGTATTCAGGTTGTAACTTTTAGAAAGCGTTGAAACCCACAGGAAGTTATTCGTTGCCCCATAGATTTCCTGTATTTTTAACCCCCTCTGTTGGAACCTGTAGGGCGTTTCTTCAGCTGTAATATATAAAATCAGCGAAGGTTCCTTAGGCTGTATTTCAGGAAGGAGAAAGTTTTTGCCAGTACAAATACTGAAACACAACTGCATTGCAAAAGTTGACTTTCCAAGCCCACCAAGCCCATCAAGCAAAACAATGGTTTTTGTAGGCACAAACGGTTCAAGTATCCACTCCTCTTCAGGTTCAATTCTGGCATTGTTAAACCCTACTTCAATACACGATACAGGGCTTACATATACAGTTTCTGCAAGCATGAGAGCATCAGATATCTGATGCCCTTCTTCAAGAAAGTCCCCTATGTCATAGTGTTCAGGTTTTCCAGTAAACTTTACAACATCTATCTCATATGCGTATTTCTTTAAGACTTCTACTGCTTCCTCTACCTTTTTCTTTCCAGCTTCATCGTTGTCCTGAAAGATTACGATTTTTCTATTTCTGAATACTTCCTTAGCCTCGTCAACAAGTACTTCAAATTCATTCTTAAAGTTGTTAAACCCTAAAACTACTGCTTGGTATTCTGTTTCTTGTAAAGCATCATCAACTGCATCTGCACACTTTTCTCCTTCCGTAAGCCATATCTTTACATTTTTGTCATTTTTAATGTTTTCAAGTAGGTACTCGTTGTAGAGACGATGAGACTTCCCAGAAGGTTCAATTACAAATGTTTTGGACTTTATTCCATCTTTTTTGGGAGTATCATATCTTATTTTGGTGTAGACTAAGTTTCCGTAGAAGTCAAAATACTTGTAGTAGGTTTTATTTTCGTAAAGTTCATCGTAATCTTTTATGGATAGTTTCTTATGTTCTCTTTTTTCATTTTTTTCGTTTTGGAATTGAATGTCGTCATCTTTAACTTCTATACCCTGTTGTTTAATGTTTTCTAAAAATTGTTTTACATTTCCCTTTGCACCACAACCAAAGCAGTAAAATGTTCCTGTTTCAGGATTTATCGTAAAAGAAGGTTCACTTTCAGCGTGAAAGGGACACAGGGCAAAGTATTTTTTGCCCCTTTTTTCTAATTTTAAATATTTTGAATATATTGCCAAGTACTTCACTATTTATCTCCCCTGATTGTTTACAACTGAAACAAGAAGTTTCTGATGCTATCTAATGAACCTTCAAGTAACCTATCGAAGGCAAAAGGATGGACTTCAGGGTTTTTAATGTATATAGATAGCGAAAGAAAGGGATTCACAATTTTATCTTGCTGTGCTTTGTCAAGCTTTTTTATAAAATTACCCATCGCAAGAAGTATGCTTTCATACTTACTAAAAAGAGCTTGCTTTAGAAAAATGTCTAAATTTTCCTTATTCTCAATTGAAAGAAGCGTTTCGGTTTGAACAAATAATCCCATGATATCCTTAAACTGAGGGAACAGTTGATTAGCAATATGAATAAATTGATGGTCCGTTGTCTGACTGTCATATGTTAGAAAAATCTTACACGAGTCTTTTTCAATGCCAACTAGGTCTCTAACCATAAAGTAAGACCTATATCCATAGTGTCTAACTTTCTGACAACAACTTTTTGCCTTTGGATTGCAGAAAAAAAGTATTGGTTCAGCAGTAATATCTTTTTCAATCTTTTTTATTGCTTCTATCTCCGTTCCGACAAAGTTGCAACTGGAACAATACATGGTTTTTGACTGATTGACATACTTAACTTTCCCCCCACAAATGGGGCATTTTCTTTTTGCCTTAAAGTGGGGGGAAAGCCCCGCAGAGTCTGTCTTTTCAAGTAAACTTATTTGCATTGTTTTTAACTGAGCCTTTTTACTTTGTAAAGGCTTCTTTTAAGGAGCATGTATATTCCTTGAACTTTTTTGTATCCGAATTTTTCTGCAATTTCCCTTACATCCATTCCACTTATGTACATCTCACATACTCTTCTCTCTTTATCTTTCATTTTGAGTAGCACGGTGCGGATTTTTTCTGTATTTATTCTTAAGATTTCGTTTTCCTGTTCAGCTTCTTCGTCTCTTATGAGAATATCAACTGGAGAGTTATCATTTAACTCCTTGTTCCAATCTTTACGACAGTGTGTAGGATATTCACATTCATCATGTGTGCATTCCACATAGCTTATCATTGTGTTTCTTTTAGGAATATTCTGGAGGTTGTATAGCTTATTTTTGAGTTTAGTTGTGTAGTTGATTTTGAATATATTGCAATTTGTTGCGTTACATTCGGTGCAATTAAATATACTGTGGCACTGTCTATAGACTTCTATTGCCAGGACAAGAGCCTCACCGTTTAAGTCTTCGTGAGTAAGTCCTGTTATGTAAGGTTTTTTAATTCTTATTATTCTCTGGACTTCCTGATCGTGAGCGACAAACTCTTGCATTTGTAACCATAAGTCCTCAGTGGTTTCAACTTCCTCAGAAGCTTCAAACTCATATGCTACTACGCTCTCTGTAAACATAGTCCCCTCCTATGTTTATTTATTTTTTTGTTTTTGTGTGCTTTCTCTGTATTTCTTCTAACATTTTGTTGATTTCATACTTCTTAGCCGACTGAATAAGTTGTTCTCTTAAAACCTTTCTTTGAGACTCTTTTGCCCTACTATGTAGGAACTCAAGAACATTTTGAAGGAAGAACATCCTTGGTTTTCTCTTAAAAACCCCCATCTGTCTTGAGTACTTGTTTATGAAACTCTGACTGAGTCCCAGGTGTTCTCTCAAATATTTTTCATCGACTATTACATCTTTTGAGAGTTCTATTTCTTTATAGAACATTCAACTTTTCTCCATTGCGTTTTTTAAGCCAGTTCTGAATTTTTCGAATGGTGATTTCTGCAGGTGTACGTTTACTGTCGTACAAGAATCTACGAACGCTGTCTAGGGAAAGTCCAATTTCAAGTGCCATTTGTTCATATTTGATTCCTTTAGCTCTTAATTCTTTCATAGCTTCAACAAGCTGTTTTCTTAAGTTTTCTCTTTCTTTTTCTGTTACTAACTTTGCCATTTTGTCCTCCTTATTGTGATTATATAACATATTTAGTTATGTTGTCAATAGTTGTTTCAAAAGTTGTCAATAGTTGTTTCAAAAACCTTTTATTTGGCTATTCATGTTAAAATAGCCAGTTATTTTTAA
>JABLXD010000071.1 GCA_013178285.1 Methanofastidiosum sp. | reverse complement strand
GCCATCTTAATCAATGCCTTTCCTCCTGTACAAAGAGTCTTGACAACTTCTATCGTACAGGAAAATTTGATTAAGGTGGCCTAATTTTTAACCAGCATATGGTACACTTTTAGAGTAGCATTAACAAATACTTATAAAACTTATTTAGAAGAACAAAGAAAATTATATGAAATACAAGTTCAAGATATTTATAAAGCAACTAAGGCAACTATAGAAGCAAGAAAATCTGCTGAATCTGGTGGAGAATTAGTTTCTGTAGAATTTAAAGATTTGCCTAAATCTAATTTACAAACAGAACAATCTAAGCAAGAACAAAAAGAAAATAAAACTTCAATTGAAGAATTAAAAGCTTCACTTGAAGAAATTCAAAAATTAAATGAATTAGAAGTTAAATCTTATCAGGAAAAAGAACAATCTATTTTACAAATTATTACTACTTTTGCTAAAGCAAAAATGGAGCAAATAGTATTAAACGAAAATGAATATACTAAAAATTTTATTGAATATTGGAAAATTATCAGAGACTTAGAAATAACAAAAGCAAAAGATATTGGACAAATTTATACGACAGGATATAATGCATTGTTAGAAACGTTTAAACAATATATTGTAGAGCAAAGAAAATTATGGGTATCATTAATGAAAGACGCTTATGCGGCTGGAAAAGCAATTACAAATGCGTTTGCAGCAGGTAGAAATGAAATGGATTATGAAGGTATTGCTTGGAATATAGCAAAATATAATCAGATAAATTATAATCCTGTATTTACTTCTATGCCTGAAATAAATCAAAATGCTATAACAATAGTATTAAATCCAACACAATCTGATTCTTTAATGAGTGCAATTTCTCCTTATATTTCTACTGCAATAAGAGGTAATTCGTAAGAGGGGTATTATAAAACCCCTCTTTAAATAACATTTATATTAGAAAGGATTGATATTATGCAATGTATAGTATGTGGAAAATACAATCATGATTTAGATGCAAATTATTGTATAGATTGTGGAACTAATTTACGTAACCCAATAGTTTGTGAATGTGGCAAAAGTAATCATAGAGAAAAGGCAAACTATTGTACTAATTGTGGTAAATTAATCAGATAAGAAGAAACACATATCTTCTTTTGTGGCTTCTGGAGATAAATTTTGACTTCCACAGTTTTCACAGAATTTAGCGTCTAAATCATTAATATCTCCACAATCATTACATTGTAAATTCTTTGGTTCTTTTTCAATTTTAGTACCACAGGATTTACAATATGATGCAGTAATTTTTATGTCAGTTTTGCACTTAGGACATTTAGATATTTCTGGTTTTGACATTGGTAGCACCTCCTTTCTTTTGAAGATATTCGACAGTTGGGAGGTGTTTCCTTTGACTAATAATGTCGAAATGTGGGAAGAAGGTGGAAACCCTCTTTTAATTAAATAAAGATATTAGAACGGATACCGAGCCTAATTTAAAATAACGGTAAAATATATCGGAAAATCAGCTATAAAAAAAACATTCGATAAAACACGATAATAGCATAGCACATTTAATAAATAGTATGTCATAAATAATATGTAAAAAGAACCCATAATTTAAATATGAATTGTTCCTAAAAGACTGCCGTGTTATAGCCGAATGGAGGTATGGTTGTTGAGTATTGAAGGGTTAATAAAATCTTTGAATAATAAAATTAATGTGATTCTAACTAAAAGTTTAAGACAGAGACTTGAGGTAATTAAAAAATTAGCAGTTCAAGATCTAAGGGCAGCAGTACAGGCAAATGTTTATGATCGTAGACAACCGGAGTTCTATGAACGCAGCTTTCAACTGCTGGAATCGATCACGGCAAGTGATGTAAGGTTAAACGGTAACACAATTGAATTTGAAATCTTCTTTGATGCTAATAAAATGAATTATAAAAGTTTATCCGGTGACACGTCTTGGAATGGGAAGAAAATAAACGTTGCGTTCCTGGTAGATTAAGGACACTATAATCCGAAGGGGTCTATAGTGCCTGATCATCCTATTCCCTGGCTGGATGACTACCCAGGAGCAGAGTTTATTCAAACTGCCATTGAGAGGATCAAACAAGATTTAAGGGATGTTATTAAGGGTTTGGTTGGGGTGGAACTAAAGCGAATCGGGAAATACTAAATTGATGGGTAGTTTAAGTACTGCCCGTTGTTTTTATTTAAGGGTAAAAATATAATATCTCTGCAAATTATAAATATTAGAAATGCATAATCGTTTAGTAAAATAATTTTTATCTAAAACCGTCCTGCTTCATAAGTTTTGCAAATTCTATACTTCTTTTTAGTGCATATTATAGCTGACCAATAGTATTGTACCATGTATATTTCAGTGATTAATAATAAAGTTATATTAAGATCAATAATAGAGAATAGTTCTCAGCTATTTTAAATATTTTAAAAGTGTTTCAGGATTTTTTTCTAAATATACCTCCGGCACTCCACCAGTGCCTTGAAAAAGTATAAGAATATGATGGCCGTTTATTGTACTTACAGAATAGCGCACTTCTTGTTTTCCATCAACAAATACCTTTTGTCCCTTAGCACCATCAGAAGTTCGATAAAAACTTTTTACTTTCCCATCGGTATCTGATAAGTGTCTTTTTTCGGATAAAACGACTAATCCTGGTTTTCCGTCCTTTAATGAATTATAGAGATCTTCTGAAAATCCTGATTCTAACCCATGATGTGGTGCAACTAAAATTGATAATCCATGTTTGCTTAGCAATGACTTTAATGAAGGTTGATCGCTTGATGTATCATGCCAATTTGGGTGGAGAGTAGCTTGTCTCCTGTCAAATATAGTATATCTTTTTTCAAGTCCCTCATCTTCATCTAATAAATATTTTAAGGGTTCCGGATTAATGTCACCTGGTACTAATAAGGTGTGAAAACCATGACGATAAAAAAAGACAATACTAAGCCCGTTACCATACTCTTGATCATTATCTGGATATATTTCGTTTACAACTGGAGGTCTTACATAATAAATACCGTATTCTAAATTTGGAATAGATATCGTTGAGTCATAACATATTGTTTGCAAAGGAAGTCTCCTATTTTTATAGAGACTTTTGTAAATATTAATGTTTTCTTCACTACCTTTAGGGTTTTTAATTCTATTAAAGTTTACTGCTTCTGGTTTAGCTGAACCATCTGTTTTATCATGTGGACAAGTATGCAAAAAGGCATAGAATTGTGATTTTTCATAACTTGTATTCATTAAACACTTTATATCTGTAATATGATCCGCATGTGGGTGTGAAATAATTGTTTGAGCTAGGTTACAGTTTTTATATTTACTCAAATAAGGTATTATATGTTTTTCTAAGAATTCAGTGGGTTTAAAATCTTCTGAACTTCCAAAATCATATATCATTCCTTGATTAAGTGCAGTCCTGACAAAGATATATAGACCACGCCCTACGTTAAATATCCAAATGTGACTTTTTTGTGATTTTGACCAAGAAGGAACATTAGGCATTGATATAAAAACCTCCTATTACTTTTTAAAAGACAGTTTTTAAAACTTAATCGTTTTCTTTTGATTTGAAATATTTAATGGCGCTTGAGATTAGAGCGACAAAAAAGACCAAGCCTCCAAAAATTCCATATGTAATACGGCATTGATTAGACATGTTATTAAGTAGAATGTATAGTAACGAAGCAAAAAATGATGCATTCATGAAAGCAATTGTGTAGTAAAACCATGATTGTGTACTCCTCCAGTTAAAGTACGATGGTTGTAGGGGATTTGTAAACATATTAGATTTATTGTTAAACCCTAATGGTTTAATTTTTAAAAAAAATTCACGTTGCTCATTAATATATCGTGCAGTGTGAACAAAATAAACACGATTTCTTAATGACATGGAAAATAGAAATAATCCTATAATTTGGCCCGCTATGATAGTAGCTGTTGCTGGAATACTAAGATCTGTTGATTCTTTTAGGCCAAATTGATACAAACCTAGCGCTAGTCCTATTATCGCTGTATATAAGGTAGATAAAAACTTAAAGATGTTAAAACTTTGCTTATCATAATGCCTCATTTGTTCAAAACAATTGTTAAAATCACGTTCTAAAAATCTTAATGATTCCCTTTCGATATCAGTGAATTCTTTCCGCTCATTCACGTATTAGTTTCCTCCGAGACAAATTTTTATATATAAATAAGGTTCTTAACTATTGGATTTTATTGGTACAATTTCGACATATTTTGACAGTTACCTTCTAGATTCAAAGTAAAATTATTAGTCATAGAATATTGATTATATGAAATCTATGTGCTATAATTGGTCATAGAATATAGCAAATAACAAACTTTATCTAAAGAAAAATACGTCATAGAATATTTTAAAACAAGGAGCGGTTATCTATGATCAATTTAATGGAAAAATACTTAGGTGAATTAATTCAAGATGGTAAGGATAAAAAAACTATTATCTCCTACCGTACAACGCTGAAACAGTTTATTAACTGGTTTGAGGAAACTAATGGGTATACCGATATTGAAAAGGTAACTCCTATGGATATTAAGGATTTTAAGCAATATATGATTACTATTAAGGATCGTAAACCTGCAACAGTAAATAAAGCTCTGGTAACACTTAAGGGTTTTTTTGAATGGACAACCGAGAATAACCTAACTAGTATTAATCCTGCTCGTAAAATAAAATTTGTTGAAAGACAAAAACTTGCTCCTAAATGGCTGGAGCGGAACGAACAGAATAGACTACTAAGAGAAATCGGAAAAGAAAAGAATGATTTTAAACGGGCAAGGGATTTGGCAATGGTCAAGTCCCATTTTTCCTGTAAAAAAGGTCCCACTTTGTAGATAGAGGGTGGTCCAGGTTCATGAGACCCGGCTGATTCTTTCAGCAGGCGAGCCCACAGGCGCCGGAACCGGCTTCTCGGCCTC
>JABLXD010000070.1 GCA_013178285.1 Methanofastidiosum sp. | reverse complement strand
GCGATGCAATCGCGCACTAGCGGGGTTTTGCTTAATAGCATAGAACTCGATGTAATCGGGCACTAGCGAGGGGTTGGGAGTGACCTCGGTTGGCTGCGGGCCTTGATATAGCTAGTAATTTAATTAGTGCTTTCAAATTTATTCTTCGCAGCATCACGTCCTTCCTGGA
Source organism: Methanofastidiosum sp. (assembly GCA_013178285.1). Classification (NCBI taxonomy): domain Archaea; kingdom Methanobacteriati; phylum Methanobacteriota; class Candidatus Methanofastidiosia; order Candidatus Methanofastidiosales; family Candidatus Methanofastidiosaceae; genus Candidatus Methanofastidiosum; species Methanofastidiosum sp. The sequence goes on along the minus strand of JABLXD010000070.1, from coordinate 4,680 downwards.
AATCACTTGCATTTTGGTCCCAGTTAAAAATTAGATCAATAATGAAAAATGCTAAAAATCCTACCAGAACTCCAATAATGAAGGATCGCAGACTATTCTTTGATGGTTTTTTCATTTGAGTTTTTTTATCAATTTGAATTAACAACTTTTCCTAAATTCTTTCTCATAATCGCTATATCATAATTAATCTGTATAATTAGGTATAAACAAACAAGAAGAACTATTGGAGGGAATTTTTCCCAATACGGATTTGCATCAAAAACTTGCAACAAAGCTGAAATAAAAATTAAGATTACAGGAATACCAAACAAGTAGATGTATTTTCCCCTTTTGTTGAATCGTTTTACAATACTGTTGAATTCTGTATTTAGGTTTGGATCAAACTCAATCTCAAGATTTTTTATTTGGTTGATATGGTTATGAAGCATTAGTTCGATATATGAAAACGGAGCTCTCAATGAAAGTGCCATGGTCATTAAAACTAATATTCCAGCATTTGTCCAGTTGCCCGAAAAATATTCAATTTGGAGAGTTGACATTGCAGAAGCAATAATAAGAACAGAGAGCAAAAACATTACAATTCCATAATCTAAGAACGCAACTCTTTTGAACAACTTTTCTTTCTTTTCCGGATTTTTACCTGTCCAATTATAAATTGATTTGAAGCTCTTAGCGATTTCGATTCTTTCGTTTATTTGACTAGTCATTTGCTTATAATATTTCGTTTTTGGTTGTTCTTTTCCAATAAATTTAAACGGTGGGGAGTGGTTAGAGCGTAAGCCATTAAACCGATTTCATATCCCACGTAACGAAGCTACGAAAAAGTGAGCATGTTTCATAATTCGCTGATAGCCTCCATTGTACCAAACCCTCGTTATGGGCAGGTATTAACAGTTTTTTGCCTTTCGTTTTTCAATTATTACGAATTTATTATTTTATTCTAATTGATTCTAAAGCAGTTATGTAAGCACGCATTTCGAGTTTGAAATTACTTGATCTCGATTTACGAGTGTATTCTTTATTTTCTTTTCTGTCTTGTATAAAATATCTATAGCCAGTTGTTGTGTTATCTTCAAAGGGTTGACTCCCATGTTGCTTGTAATTAGGATTATATTTAGTTGATGTAGAACTTTCCTTTGTATAATCCATGATATATCTATACTTGTTCACATCGCTATATTTCTCGGTAATCTCATCTTTCTGGGCAAGAATGTAATTTCCAGTATATTTTGAAAATTCTTTTTTAACATACTTATCATAACTTCTCCTTCCTTTAAGGACTCCAATTATAATAAATTCCTCTGATTTCATATCTGGCGGAACTTCACCTGACTCAATTGTTATTTTTTTTGCAACAGAAGAGACACTAGCGCATGAATTGAATAAAAAAATAATAATCAAAATGCCTGTCAGGGTGATAATTACATTTTTCATAGTCATTACATTTTTAGTTTTAGCTATATGCTACTTATAAATACAAATATTCAATGTTTGTTATTTTACTTTCCCATAACGATGGGAGTGTAAAAATTGCTGGATAATGGAACGTCGTCATCGTCCAGACAAGAGCAGCGGGAGTGAAACGATAAAGTTGCCTAATCCCCACATAACCTGCATTGAACCAAACTCTTGTTAGCCGCTGACATTTTTATTTAGAGTCTAACAAGTCATTCAAATTAATTATTTTACTGCCTTTTTTTTCGTAATAATTCAGCATTTCGTCAATTTTCCTTTTATCATAACTCGTAATACAATCTGATAAGACTGTAACTTTGTAGTTTTCCTTACACATATTAAATACGGTTGATTTCACGCAGGCAATGGCGTCTGCTCCTGTAATGTAAAATTCGCTTATTTCATTTTTCTTGATAAAGTCAGCAAAATCTTCGCTGGTTAATGCGTTGCCTTTGGATTTTTCAAAAATGTTTGTGGAAACCAATTTCATGTCCGAAACTAATTCAGACCCACGAGTATTGGGTTTGAAAGTCCTTGTGCCGTCAGATAAGTTATAATGCCTAATGTATACGACATGAATTTCATTTTCCACTGCCCAATCTATTGCCCGATTAACATTGTCAATGATTTCTTTGTAGTTTTTGGTAATGTCATTTTGAATGTCAATTACCACTAAAGACTTTTTCTGCATGGGATTTTATTCTTTTATTTTTATGTTTTAGTTCAATTTTCTATTTCATTGTGCATCGCTTGTTGGCAACTGGTAGTTAACCTTTTCGTAATGTGTTTTGCTGCAATCTGATTTATTTTTTCCACTATTAGCCTTTTAACCTTTTTATTTCTTTGTCAAAGTCAGATTCATAATTTTGGTCTTGAAATACTCTGAATTTTTCATACAGTTCAACTGCTAACTTCTTTGCAATTTCAGATGAAATTGAACCTGCATTTTTAAGAACAGAGTAGTCGTTGAATTGGAGGAAAGCATCAAGCTTTTCTACCCAATCTTTCATTTTCATTGGTATTTGCCTTTCAGCTTGATTCTCTGCATAATCAAGATACATTGTTACAATACGATTCAATTCTCGTACTTCTTTTTCGTTAAGATAGTTCTTCGCTATTGTAACATCTGATTTCAATATTTTCCCTTTTGGTGATTTTTTCCAAGTAGCTAAACCCATATTGGGCAACTCTGAATTTGCTCTTGTTGAGATAATTTCTGCTGCTGTCAGTCCCGTAATAGCCCAATGCAATTTATTCTGAACAGTTTTATAAAAAACATGTGTAATTTCTGCTTGTGGGTCATAATCAATGCTACATTCACAATAAATGTCAGTAATCTTTTGGTAGAATCTTCTTTCACTCGCACGAATTTCTCTAATTCGTTCCAGTAATTCATAAAAATAATCCTTTCCAAAAAGCTTTCCTCCCTGTTTTAATCGCTCATCGTCTAATACAAACCCTTTGATTATAAATTCCTTTAAAGTCTTCGTTGCCCATATTCTAAATTGTGTGGCTTGTTGTGAATTTACTCTGTAACCAACTGATATTATTGCGTCAAGGTTATAAAAATCAATATTTCTTTGAACGTCTCTTCCTGACTCATTTTGAACTGTTCGGAATTTCCGAACAGTTGCACTTTTTTCTAATTCACCACTTTCGAAAATGTTTGATAAATGTTCACTTATTGTGGATTTCACAACACCAAAAAGCTCTCCCATTGCCTTTTGTGTCAACCAAACTGATTCATCTTGTAGAATTACTTCAACCTTTACATCACCGTTTTGGGTTGTGTAAAGTATTATCTCAGAGTTATTCATATAGTTTTAACGACTAATCAATTATTTTTAAGTCGCTAATTTACAATTAAAAAAGTGAGTTTTAAATAAGTTAATCAGCCAAATAATCTTTTGAAATTTATCAAATGCAACAAAAAAATCATTCATTTCTGAGTTTTTCTTCATTGCTTGTTGTGCGATTGACTATTTTCTTTTTTGTAAAAACCAATCAAACAATGCTCCTTCATTAAAAACGATATTGTTTATGTAGTGTTCACCATTTTCATATATTGTTATTTTCACATCAGCGTTTGCTTTTTCAAGTTTCTTTAAAATTCCAAAGGTTTTTTCAATTGGAATTTCATCGTCTAATTTATCATTAAAAATCCAAATTGGAATATTCTGTATTTCCTGTATATTATCAGACATGAACGGTTTATAAATGCCTCCACTTATAGGAGCGATGCCAGCAAACCATTGTGGGTAATCCATGGCAAATGACCAAGTCCCCATACCACCCATACTAACGCCGGTTAAATAGATTCTATCAATATCAATGTTTTTATTATTGGTAACACTACTTAAAAGAGCATTTAGTCTTTTTGTTAAGAATGACCAGTAAATTCCGTCCGGACACAAGGGCGAAATGGTAATAAATTGGGGTAATTTACCATCAAGTGCATATTTACTAATGCCATTACCTTGACCTACTTCATTTCTAATCAGTTTATGTAAGTCAGTTCCTCTTTCAGCCATGCTATGAAGGTATACTATCAAGGGATATTGTTTCTCAGGGTCATAATCTTTAGGAAAAGTGATTAAATAATTCAAGCCGCTATCTTCACAAAACATATACTTATATGGAACACCCTGATCTGATAAAAGCACGCTGCTTCCAACATTAGATGATTTTCTAAAGGAAGCACAAGCAGTGAGCAATAAAGACAAAATTACAAGTAATAACCATCGTAAAAACATAATTTCTCCTATTAGGCTTTAGTCTGTCGCACAACGAGTTAATATATATGATAAAATCCCATCTACACTTCCGATACATATTTTTTAAGCAAATCGAAATGTTTAGAGTTGGTTCATTATGCTTTGTTTACTTTTCAAGCCCTAAATTTAGAACAAATATGTTAAAGAAGTGCTTAAAAGAAGTGCAATTTATTGCTGTTTTGGGGGACAGGGGAAGCAAGGTTAAAGGGAACAAGGATAAAGGTTAAAGGATAAAGGGAATCAAGGGTTGGATGATTGAATGATTGGTTGATTGGATGATTGGGTGATTGGTGGGTGGGGGGGGGAGACTTTCCAACGTCCGCTAGCACTTTTGCGGACTTGGAAACGTCAGCGGGGGAATGGAATGTAGATGGTTGAATGACCTGCCTGCCGGCAGGCAAGGTTGGATGATTGGGTGATTGGATGATTGGTTGATTGATGATTGGTTGAT
>JABLXD010000069.1 GCA_013178285.1 Methanofastidiosum sp. | reverse complement strand
ATAGGATTAGTAACTCTCCATCCAGTACCTAATTATATTGAAGCATATCCTGTAAAGCTTTTTGAATATATGACTGCTGGTATTCCGGTAATAGCTTCAAATTTTCCGCTTTGGAATAAAATAATAATGGATTCAGGTTGTGGTCTTTTAGTTGATCCCCTGAATCCAAAAGAGATCGCTGAAGCAATTCAATGGATTTTAGAACATCCTGATCAGGCTGAGACTATGGGTAAACGTGGTCAGGAAGCAGTTTTTAAACGGTACAGATGGGATACAGAAGCTGAAAAGTTATTAAATTTTTATAGTAAAATATTAAATAAACACTAATTAAAATTAAGAATTATATTTTTTAAGGAGGAGAATTAATTGACCAAATTAAATTTTGCTTTAGTAGGCTGTGGACGGATTGCCCAAAAACATGCTGAAGCCTTGATAGACATTAAAGATGCTGAACTTGTTGCAGTATGTGATATAAAAGATGAGAGGGCGGCTGAATATGGCAAGAAATATGGTGTACCTTTTTATACGGATTATAATGAGATGCTACAAAAAGAAAATATAGATGTTGTTAATATTCTAACGCCAAGCGGACTTCATGCTAAACATACTATCGACATTGTGAGTAAATATAGAAAACATATTGTTTGTGAAAAACCAATGGCTTTGAGATTGCAAGATGCTGATGAGATGATTAGAGTTTGTGATGAAAATGGTGTTAAATTATTTATAGTTAAGCAGAATAGATATAATTTACCTGTTCAAAAATTAAGGGAAGCCCTTGAAGAAGGTAGATTTGGCAAATTGGTTATGGGGACAGTTAGGGTTAGATGGATGAGAGATCAACGATACTATGATATGGATGATTGGAGAGGTACCTGGAAAATGGACGGGGGGTGTTTAACAAATCAAGCATCACATCATATAGATTTATTAGAATGGATGATGGGACAACCTGTGGAGGTCTGTGCAAAGATAGCTACACGATTAGTTAACATCGAAGTCGAAGATACGGGTGCAGCTATAATAAAATTTGCAAATGGGGCATTAGGTATAATTGAAGCTACTACTGCAACAAGGCCTAAAGATTTAGAAGGTTCTTTGTCCATTCTTGGGGAAAGAGGAACAGTAGAAATTGGAGGATTTGCAGTTAACGAAATTAAAACATGGATGTTTGTGGATGAAAGACCGGAAGACAAAGAAATTTTAGAAAAATTTAAGGAAAATCCTCCTAATGTTTACGGTTTTGGTCATAAAAGATATTTAGAACATGTGATTGATTGCATTAAAAACAATAAAAAGGCCTTGGTTGATGGCTTGGAAGGAAGGAAGTCTTTAGAACTAATACTTGCAATATATGAGTCTGCAGAAACAGGTAAAACAGTTAGGTTAAGATTTGAACCTCAAAGATGTAGATTAGGTGGTAAATATGAATAACTTTAAGATATATCCTAATGTGAAAATAGGGGAAAATGCAAGGATAGAAGATTATGTAATCATCGGGCAGCCTCCGAGAGGTAAAAAGCCTGGAGAAATTGAGACAGTTATTGGTAATAATGCAGTAATCAGATCTCATACGGTGATTTATGCTGGTAACAGAATCGGTGATAATTTCGAAACCGGTCATAATGTTGTAATTAGAGAAAATAATGTAATAGGTGATAATGTTAGTATAGGAACAGGTTCCTGTATAGAACACCATATAAAAATAGGCAATGACGTAAGAATTCATTCACAAGCATTTATTCCAGAATACTCACTTCTAGAAGATAAATGTTGGATTGGCCCTAATGTAGTGTTAACAAATGCACGATACCCTCAATCAAAAAATGTAAAAGAAAATTTGAAAGGACCTATAATTAAATCAAAAGCAAAAATAGGTGCAAATTCAACTATATTGCCTGGTATTACCGTAGGAAACAGTGCATTAGTTGGTGCAGGAAGTGTAGTAGTAAAAGATGTTGAAACAGGGGAAGTAGTTGCAGGCAACCCTGCGAGACATATAAACTGCATTAAAAATTTAAATGATTATAAATAATAAGGGAGAGGTATTTTTCTGATGAATATTCCATTAATGAAATTATCGGATTGTTATGGTTTGATCTATGATGAAGTAATAGATAAATTAAAACAAATAATTCTTACAACGAATTTTATTGGAGGAGAAGAAGTAAAAAGGTTTGAAGAAGAATATGCCGAATATTGCAATGTAAAACATGCCATAGCATGTGGTAACGGGACAGATGCTTTAATATTAACGTTGCGTGCTATGGGTATTGGTCATGGGGATACAGTAGTAACGGTACCGAATACGTTTATAGCAACATCAGAAGCTGTAACATCAGTAGGTGCAAACGTAGATTTTGTTGATATAGATGAAAAAACTTATACAATGGACCCTGAAAAATTAGAAGACTTTATTAAGAAAAATAGGTACAGTAAAAATATAAAATGTATTATTCCGGTGCATTTGTATGGACAGATGGCAGATATGGAAAGCATTATGGAGATTGCTAAAAAATTTGACCTGAAAGTCATAGAAGATTCAGCCCAAGCTCACGGTGCGTTACTGAATAATAAAGGACTAGGCCAATATGGAGATGCAGCAACATTTTCATTTTACCCCGGTAAAAACTTGGGTGCATTTGGAGACGCTGGAGCAGTTATTACTAACGATGATACGTTAGGAAAGAAAATCAAAATGTTATCAAATCATGGAAGGATAGAAAAATATAAACATGAAATTGAGGGTTATAACAGCAGACTCGATACAATTCAAGCGGCAGTTTTAAGGATCAAGTTAAAATATTTGGACAAATGGACAGAGATGAGAATAAACAATGCAGCATACTATAACGAGCTTTTAAAAAATGAAAATATAATAACTCCTTATGTTAGGGAAGGAAGCAAGCATGTTTATCACTTATATGTTATTAGAATAAAAGAGAGAGATAATGTTATTAAACGATTAGCTGACAACGGGATATCTACTGGGATACACTACCCTATTCCCTTGCATTTACAGCCGGCTTATAGATATAAAGGTTATCATGAAGGTGATTTTCCTGTAAGTGAAAAAGTTAGTAAGGAAATTGTTAGCCTGCCGTTGTGGGCTGAATTGGAAAAAAGCGAGATTGAAAAGATCTGTAACGTATTATTAGAGGTTGCAAACTAGAAATTGAAAATAATATTAGAATTAACTAAGAATGTGGATTTAAAGATAAGGGGGAAATCAGATAATGGAAATAGCAGTAGTGGGAGCAGGCTATGTAGGATTATCAATTGCTGTATTACTATCGCAAAACAACAAGGTTACAATTCTTGATATTATACAAGAAAAGGTAGAAATGATAAATAATAAAAAATCACCTATAGTTGATAAGGAAATTGAATATTTCTTAGCAAATAAAGATTTAAACCTTGTCGCAACAACAGATAAAAATAAAGCATATAAAGATGCACGATTTGTTATTATAGCTACTCCTACAGACTATGATGCAGATAAAAATTACTTTGATACAAGCACAATTGAAAATGTTATTCAAGATGTTTTAGACATAAATCCAAAAGCAGTAATGGTTATAAAATCTACTATACCAATAGGATATACGAAACGAATGAGGGAAAAATTTCAAACACAAAATATTATGTTTTCTCCAGAGTTTTTAAGAGAAGGGAAAGCACTATATGATAACCTATATCCTTCAAGAATTATTGTAGGTGAAAAATCAGAGAGGGCTGAGAAGTTTGCAAATCTTTTAGTAGAAGGAGCTATAAAAAAAGATGTTCCTATATTATATACTGATTCTACAGAAGCAGAAGCTATTAAACTGTTTGCAAATACATATTTAGCTATGAGGGTAGCATTTTTTAATGAACTTGATACCTATGCTGAATTAAGAGGATTAGATACAAGACAAATAATAGAAGGTGTTTGTTTAGATCCTAGAATAGGAAACCACTATAACAATCCTTCCTTTGGATATGGTGGATATTGTCTTCCAAAGGATACAAAGCAATTGCTGGCAAACTATCAGGATGTTCCAAATAATATAATTAAAGCAATAGTAGATTCTAACAGAACAAGAAAAGACCATATAGCTAATATGATAATCAAAAAGAACCCTAAGATTGTAGGTGTATATAGATTAACAATGAAGACCAATTCTGATAATTTTAGACAATCTGCTGTTCAGGATATAGTGAAGAGAATTAAGAGTAAAGGAATAGAGATAATAGTATATGAACCATTACTAGAAGAAGATAGTTTCTATAACTCTAGAGTAATAAAAGATTTAGATGACTTTAAGAAGATGTCTGATGTAATTTTAGCTAATAGAATGTGTGAAGAACTGGCTGATGTTAAAGAGAAGGTATATACAAGGGATTTATATGGAAGGGATTAGCATAGTAGGTTAACCCTATAGATTTATATTTAAAGTAAAGGTTGATATTTATATGTCCATCCTAGAATTTAAACTAGGATTTAAAGGGTGATAAAATGCTTAATTTATTTGTAGCAGTGTCGATAATTATAATCCAAATGCTAATTATAAGCATGTTTTACAGATACTATAAGACAATATTACATCCGACAGTATTTATCCAAAGTTATTTTACAGTTCAAATAATATTTAGCTTTGATTTAGGGTTAAGATTTAAAATTGAGTTTTTGTAATTGCAGCTGCAGAAACAATTGTACCTTATCTTAGAAAAAGGAATATAGTTATACTGGAATCTACTTCACCAACTGGAACAGTAGAGAAACTACTTGTTCCAATATTAGAAAAATCAGGGCTTAAAATAGAAGAAGAACTATATGTGGGCCATTCTCCAGAAAGATTACTTCCAGGAAAGATATTATGGGAATTGGTTAATAACAATAGAATCGTTGGAGGAATTAACAGGATTTCAGCTGAAAAAATACGTGATTTATATATAACTTATATTTCGCACCCTTTTAACATAAAGAAGCTAATTTTTCGGATGCAAAAAGCAATATAGAAAAAAAACAAAAAGCACTGCAATTGGTAAAAAATGGGCTTGTACTTTTGGTCAAAAAG
>JABLXD010000068.1 GCA_013178285.1 Methanofastidiosum sp. | reverse complement strand
TATTATATTCTTATCTTCACTTCCTGTATTTTTTACAAATTCAAATCCTGACTCATTTGATGACACATCTTTCTACCTTGCCAAATATAATGATGGAACTTCTTATGTAATTGAACCGCTAGATTTGAATAAAGATGGGTGGCCTGACGTTATATTATCCACAGGTATTTCATCACATGTATTTTGGGGATCTTCTTCAGGGTATTCTAATAATTCTAAACTAGATCTTGTCTCCCCTGATGCAGGCGGTATTTGTGTAGCAGATTTTAACAAAGATGGACATCCCGATATTGTTTTTTCACAATTTTCTTCGATCTCATATGTTTATTGGGGATCTAACTCTGGATTTTCAAATAGTTCTAGAACAGAACTCGAAACATTATCTGCCTGGGGTGTATCTGTTTCAGACTTAAATAAAGATGGCTGGCTTGATATTGTGTTTGCAAATTATGGCGGCCCAGAATCTTATTTATACTGGGGGAGTCCTAATGGATTTTCCAACAATTATAGGACTAATTTGCCCACAAGTAAGGCATTTGCAGTAACAATAAGCGATTTAAATAAAGATGATTACCCCGAAATAATTTTTGGAAATTATGGTATTCCTTCTTCGTATATCTATTGGGGAAGTTCCAATGGATATAGCACTTCGAGTAGAACAAATCTAGAAACTTCGGGTGCAGGAGGCCTCACTGTCAATGATTTGAATAAAGATGGATATAAAGATATAGTATTTGGAAATATGGCCCCCAATTCTTATATTTATTGGGGAAGTGGTAGTGGATATAGTAATTCAAACAGAACAAATATTCCTTCTTCATGGGTTTATGGAGCCTCTAATTCAGACATGAATAAGGATGGTTACCAGGACATAGTTTTAACAAGTTATGCTGGGTCTGCCTTGGTAAATTCATACATCTATTGGGGTAGCTCGATAGGATACACATCTTCTAACAGGTCTTCTTTAGAAACAAGAGGCACTGCCGCTGTTGGAATTTGTGATTTAAATAAAGACGGATGGAATGATTTAGTCTTTGCAAATTCCCAAAGTACTTCTTCAACAATTTACTGGGGTGGGTCTCAAGGATATTCGTCTTTAAACAAAACTGAACTACTAGTTGATGGTGCAACAGGGGTTTCAGTTGTAATGCAAGTGTACAAATCACACAACCATAAAGAACTTCCAATGGATCAAATTTCAAGGATACTTGGCATTGGAACAACAAGAACAACTGGAGAATTCATAAATGAAAGTAACACTTCTAATAAATCTCAGTAATAAATATTATTATAACTGAAAGATACTTATCATTCTTTTACTAATAGTTGGTTATGAATAATCAAATATTGTCTCTGCATTATATTTTGCTACAAAAAATAACCCCATAGATTCACATATCAAAAGAATTAAAAACACTTCTATTTAATCTAATCAGGGGCTAAATATGCCATTATTACCAACTAATCAAGTAGAAGAAAAGCGTCCTAAATCAAATCATAAATCTAATAATTCAAAAGACGATTATATCAAATTGCCTAAGTTGTTGCCTTCAAAAGAGGTAGAGGAAACTTCGCCCGATTATAATAAATTTCAAAACATAAGGTTTCTATTGTTAATTGTCTTATTTGCAATTATACTGTATATCCTGCAGTTGAACAAACATGGAATCTAAAAATATTCTTTATTTAGTTAATAATTTTCTGTTACCAATAGCCGATTATCCTATCGTCAATAATATATTTTCTTCTTTTTCATTTATTTAATGTATTAATTATACTTATATTATTTTATTTTATTATATTCCTTAATATCGATCATATTTCTTAATTCGAATACCCTTATATCTGAAACTATAGAGTCAAGGTGCCTAAAATGGTGATTTTATGAAAAAAGCAATTAGCGTAATAATGTTAGGCATTTTAATTGCAGCAACATTTGTTGCAATCGCCCCTGCTTTGGCATCACGTTTAGATGTTTATGCAGGGACAGATGTCATAGTGAATGGAAATAATTTAATGAATACCATATTGAACTCTAAAGCCGGCGACACAATTCGTGTTCACGCGGGTACGTATCAAGTCACGAGAACCATCACGATACCTTTTGAAGGTATAAAAATAGTCGGTGACGATCCATTTAAGACAATTATTGATGCAGAGGGTAACACTGAAAACTGTTTTACTACTACTAAGGGCAATATTACTATAAAAAATCTTACAATAAAAAATTCTGCTAAAGATGCTATATCTTTGGGAAGCAATTCTCAAGTGTCCAATTGTATTATAACAGATAATGGCGGATATGGAATTTACGGAGATCTTAACATAGTAGTTGACTACTGTTATATAGAAAACAATGGGCTCGACGGTATCAAAACCGATAGAAACGCAGAAATTAAAAATGTTGTTTCTGTCAATAATAATGGAAACAATATCAGGGTAGGAACATATGCTAAAGTCACAAATTGCCTTTCAGCAGGATCAAAATCAAACGATGGGATATCTGTCGATTCTAGATCCTCTGTAATTAACTGTACTTCATCAAATAACTTTGGCAGCGGAATCAAATCCAAAGGAACTGGAAAAATTATTAACGCCATTGCAACTGAAAACGGTATTGCAGGCATTCAAGGGGAAAGTGGAATATCTGTAACATATTCTAATAGCTGGAACAATAAAAATGACTATTTGAGTGTGACGCAAGGAGTAGGATGCATTTCAAAAGATCCTAAATTTACAAGTGGAACTTATACTTGGAACGACTGGATTAATGGGGAAAAAATAGACTATTTCCTACCAAAAAACAGCCCATCAGTTAACGCTGGCTCTGAAGCTTCAGAAACATTAGGCCTACAAAATGGATGGTCAACTACTTTAGATGGCAGTTGTGATACAAAAACTGTCGACATGGGATTCCATTTCGCATCAAAATGTATTGCCTAAACTATTTTAATTTATTTTATTTTAAAAAAAATAAATTTAATTTTTTGAATACACAAGAACTGTTTTACCGTTGCCATCAATAAGACTTAATTTGTTTCCTTCTAACTTGTAAGATTTAATAGATTCCAGTCTTGATAAGTAAGTTTGTTCTTGTTCCATTACACCAGGATTAGAACAGAACATCTTTGTTGCACCCATTAGCCCAAATGACATGGATTTACCTTCAACATCGTAATTAGCAAAAAAGCTATTGCAGCCAGAAGATCCAGATATCCTCCCATCTTTAAATTCTAGTGTTAATTTGGTGCTTGAAATTGGGCTTACAAGATGGTCTACATTGCTTAGATATGTATCTAATTTCCATGCTGTTCCCTCAAAATTTGGTGGAGCTTCAGTTGCACATCCAATTAAAAATAGAGAAATCAAGAATATTGCAGCAATTAATATTGTTCTATTCTCCATAATTATCTTTCTCCAAAATATTGCCCAGTATCATTAATATTTTTATCTATATATTATTATCTAATATTGGGCCTTTAGATAAGAATCCTAATAGTTACTTATTTAAGCCCATAATATAATACAAGTTGTTATCATGACCAGTAAGGAAGATTACAATAAATTGCTTCTTTATCTATATAAAGAACTAGTTCAAGAAAAGAAAGATGGCATAGGCCCTAAAAATGTTGTTCAAGAGTTTCAAGACTGGGATGCTGAAAGAATAAATGATGCCTATGTATACTTAAGGGATAATCATTTTTTTAAATCTATTTCATTACCGTCTAGCTACAATGGTGTTTTTGATTTTTGGATTCAAAGTCTTTATCCTCATGCAATTAAAGTTGTTGAAGATGAGTTAGAATCTAAAAAACAGGAAAAATTAAAGTCTATGCTTAATGAAAATCCATGGGGCCCCATAAAGTTAGTTAAAAAAGATGAAAACAAAACTTTATTTTTGGACGCTTCGATTGGAAAAGATATTATATTAATAGCAGACACTACCGTAGTTGTAAACAATGGAAATATAATTGAAAAAAATTTTGAAAATGGCACAATAGAAAGATACATTGTTTTAGATATAGATTTAACAGAAGAAAAAGATAATGTACCTGGGCATTACGAAGTTAAAGTAAAAAAAGAATAAATTTGAATAAGAAATATTATCCTTTAAAAACTATTTTTGTAAGCTTCAGATAGTATTTGTTTTACCCTAGGCACATATCCATGCCAGAAAAATCATTTGCTTTCAAATTCATCTTGATTATATTCTTGGCTGTTTGAATAGATAACTGCTGGAAAACTTAAGGGAATTCTCATTTCTCTTCCAGTTTTTTCTCACATTTGGGAGGCATCTGGCAACCGCATTCATCTTTTAGTCCAGGTATAATTATCCCATCTTCACACCACCCAGGTGGTGGCGGAGCAAATTGTGGACATTCCCCACATTTTTCTTTTGTACTTCCTTGACCAACACAAGCACAAAGTGAAATACTAATAAGGATCAATATGCCTACGATACATATCTTTTTCATAAAATACCTCCTTTTTTCTCGTTCCGTATAATTATATAAATCTATTCAATTAATAATAAAAATCAAAAAATCAAATCATTTTGGGGAGCATATGGATTTTATTAAAAATTTTTCAGAAAATGACAAATTTGCAAAGCTACTGGGTATAGAATTAGTAGACGTATCAAAAGGCCATGCAAAGGCAAAAATGAGAATTTCTGAGATCCATCTTAATTCAGTTAATACAGTACACGGAGGTGCAATTTTTACTCTTGCAGACTATACATTTGCAGTTGCAGCAAATACTCATGGGAATATTGCCGTTGCCTTAAATGTGAGCATCTCTTTTTTGAAAGCAGCATCTGAAGGGATATTATTTGCAGAGGCAAATGAAATATCTATTAATCCAAAAATTGCAACATACTCTATTCATGTGTCAAATGAGCAAAATCAATTAATCGCGACATTTCAAGGAATGGCATATAGAAAAGAGATATCCCTAAAGTAAAGACCAAATAAAAAACTTTTTAAGAATTAATATCCTTAAGCTATTGGTGATATTATTCCTTTAGTAGAGATATATTTATGGAAAGAAAATACTGACGAAATTAAAAAAGAAAGATTGATTAAAGAAGTGTCAAAATGCGTCAGTGAGGTTACTGGGGCACCTCTCGACGCAGTTGAGATTTTAATTACTGAAATACCTAAAGCAAATTGGGGAAAAGGCGGAGTTCCTGCATCAAAGTGGTAATAGATTTTCATTATAGCTCTATCAATTTATTTCGATTAGATTGTAGTCTTTTTCACCTAAACCTATTTCTTGACAGTAGTCTAAGATGTATCGCCCTCTAGTGAAGATCTTTCTTTTTTCTCTTTCGGATAGTTTATCTAAACATGCCATATCGATAGATACGGGGTCAGTTGAGGCAAATATTCCCAAATCTTTTAAAAACGGTTTCATTTTATGCCCCTCGCAATCGCAGTTTCTAGTTATATTAACTGCAAATGTGATATAGATGTTGTTTTTTCCTTTATGCGCTGCATATGCATATTCTGCCATCCTTTCATAGAATTTTTTTGATATGGACCCTATCCAGTTTATTTTTATTGCACCTTTAGGGCATACTGATATGCAAGAGGCGCACCCTATACATTTCTTTTTATCAACCCTAGGAAATAACCCAATCTTAAGTGCATTAACAGGACAATGTTTTTTACATTTGTTGCATTTATCACATTCAATTGGATTTATTATTGGTACAGTATTTGCATGTTGTTCTAGTTTTCCGCCTCGGGCTGCACATCCCATACCTAGCTGTTTAATGGCCCCCCCAAATCCTGCACCTATATGTCCTTTAAAATGAGATACAACTATCATTTGGTTTTGTTCTGCAATTTTTTGAGCAATTTTACATTTTGATAGATTATTTTTATTTATTTCAATATCAGTATAATCTTCCCCTATTTCACCATCTGCAATTACTACAGGGATTTTTGTAAATCCGTGTCTATATGCAAGCAACATATGCTTTCTTCTGGCGTTTCTTTCACCCCTGTAAAGAACATTTGTTTCAATGAAGCAGGATTCAATCTGATTTTCTTTCAAATAATCAATTATGCCCTCATAGTAAGAAGGGCTTAGATATGTAACGTTTTTTTCTTCACCAAAATGAACTTTAATTGGAATTTTTTCCTCTAATGAGACCCCTTCTTTTTCAACAACTGTTTTTAGAAGGTCCCTAGCATCATTACTTAGATTATCTTTACTTGAAATTTGTTTATAATATACATTAGCCAATAAATTCACCACTCAAGATGTAGAGCATAATTGAATAGTTATTTAATTCTTTCTATTTTTTTTAATAAATTCTAAATTCTTATATACTATAATAAAAATAAATATCAAACATTACAAAGGTGACATATTTGGTATTTAAAGAAATGACATCATACAGGAGATTTATTTCGGCTATTAGTGGAGGACGAGTTGACAGAATACCTGTAATGACCTTCTCTAATTATTGTAAAGAATTGATGGCTTCAACAAACGTTACCTGGCCAGCATGCCAGACCGATTCAAAGGTAATGGCACAATTTCAAGAGGGTAGATACAAAGCGTGGGGGCTTGATGTACTGTATTCTCACAATGATCTAGTTTCCGAGGCAACAATGCTCGGGGCAGAGATTGATATAGGTACAGATATCAGACACCCCTCGGTAAAAAAGCATGTATTGGAAAATATCAACCCACTAAAATACGATTTACCTAAGGAAGTTCTATCAAAGGGGAGAAATCCAATAGTTGAAGGGTCTGCCAAAATTCTTGTTGAAAAATACGAGAAGCATATTCCCGTCTTAAGGGCAGTTACAGGTCCAATGACCATTGCAGGTCACCTTTGGGGCGTAGACAGAATATTAATGTGGTCAAAACAAGAAGAAAAGAAATTTGAAGCTTGTCTTGATATTTGTACTGATCTTTGTATTGAAATCA
>JABLXD010000067.1 GCA_013178285.1 Methanofastidiosum sp. | reverse complement strand
CTTCATTTGTTCTTAAATCGTGTAATATTGTGTTTGAATGTGAAGTGAAGCTTTTAGAGCATGTTCGACAAATAAATTTGTGAACAGGACCATTTTTTGTCTGGTAAGTTCCATTACCCACAATATTATCGTTTTTAGTTTTCCCGTAATCTGCACAGCTATTGTTAGGACAAGCCACATCCACAAAACCAGGTTTAGGACCACGAACACCCATAAAAACACATCTCCTTAAATAGAAAATATGGTCCTAACTACTATATAAAACTTCAGTATTTTAAAGGGTCAACAGCTAAACGTGTGAAACTTCTAAATTAAAATATGAAGCTATTAAAACTATTTTTAGCATAGTTTGATATCGTTTTATGCTTTGCAGCCCGTTTCGGGCTAATTCTTGCTGAAATGTCCTACTATCGATAAGTTTAATTACTTTGCCGAACAACGTCCAAATAGGGTCTTTTGAATCAGGATTTAGTAGGATATTCATTTTTATCACTCAATAAAATATAATATCCCATAATTGATAAAATTTTCGATTCTTGAAACCCTATTATGATATATAAGAATTTTTAGATTGTACTTTTATTAAAGGCATTCGGATAACTAATGTTTGAAATCATGTCTAAATCACCCATGAATTTCCATATCAAATCAGACAGCTTATTAAAATCATATCACTTAGTTTTGCTAACAATATATCATTAGGTTATTTAGGCTGCAGCATAAAACTAAAACATAACTTCCAATTATAAAAATAGCAAGTTAATCTTGATTATTAATTAAACTGATAATTAAATTAGCCACCCTCTCAGAAGATTTACCATCATTTAAAAAACAATTTTGGTAAATTAAATGATCAATAGAGTGTAATGATTCTTCTTTCAGTTTTCCACTAATAATACTTTTGATAGTGGGCGCAAGTTCGTTATAATCGCTAACGCCTACCGCAGCAATATCCTTAACATAAGAATCTACTTCCTCTTTGTCTCCAACAGCTACGACTGCTTTTCCAAAAAGCATTGCTTCCAATCCTGTTGTAGATGCAAAAGTAATTAAAACATCACAAACGAGTATAAGATCCCATAAGAAGTCTGAAAAGATCATCAAATCAATATCTTCTTCAATAGCAATATTCCTAATTATTCTTGCATATTTTTCTTGATGTCCGGGGTGAAGTTTAACAATCTTTTGTACCTCATCGAAGTTTTTTAGGGATTTAAGTGTGCTTCTGATTATTTCTTCTTCATCATCAGTTGTATAATCAGATGTTATCCCTGCAAATCGCTCAGTCGTGATTAAAATAATTTTTTTAGTTAAATCCAATCCTAAATTGCGAAATACTTTTTCTCTATTGAATTTAGTTTTATATGTCAGGATCGGATCAAAACCAGGATTTCCGGTGATAACTTGTGACTTATTTCCTCGTTTATAATGCCATTTAAGGCTATTTTCCCCCCAAACTGCTTGAACAGTAGCTTCAATAGGCATTGCTCCGAATCCTGCCATGTCTTTAGAAACAAGACCATGTTGGATAACAAGTGAGTTCATATCATTAATCTTAAAAAATCTGATTACCGCCCTATTAATTGGAGTAATGTCTTCCATAGCCACAATCATGCACTGTGAGAATTTATGAGTAATTTGTTTAGCCCATTCTATATATTGAATTAAATCACCAAATTTCTTAAAAACTTTTTCAAAATAGTCTTCTAAGAAAAATGATATATTATAACCGTTGTAATCTAACTTGACTTCAGAAAAATTAGTATGTTTTAATCTAATGCAAATATTATTAATCTCATTGATTTTTTTCTCAGTATATTTATTATATATTTTCAAAGGAAAGACTCTTGCAGGGTGGTACCCTTTTAATTTTAAATTTTGAGATATATTCCTATAAGCATATACATTCCAAAAAAACACAATTTGAGGTTTAAAATAATATAAAACATGTGTTAGATAAAAATTAACTGATCTCATATAAAAATATAATAATTTATCTCTAAATTCAAAAGAAAAGTATTTTTGAATAGATTTATTTTGAATATTTGAACTAATTTCATTTAAACTGATTATTTTGACAGGTTTTTGATAAGGAAATTTTTGAAGGATCATCGGCAGAGTTTCATAACAAACGAAATTTGGATCATTTAAAGATAGATCATTAGGAATATATATGATATTTGGGCATTCAGAGGATAATATCCTTTCTACAATTCTAAAACCCCTCAAAACATCTACAAATAAGAAATAAAAATCATATTCCAACATTTCTCCTAAATTAATACCTCTGTATGTAATATCTTCTTCAAAAGGCTTATACCAATTTTGAGCAAATTCTAAAGAAATTCTATCTAATTCACAATGGTTAAAATCATCAGAATAGTAACTGGGTGTTTTGTACTCGATTTTACGCTTTTTTAATTCTATTGATGTTAATGCACTCAAACTAATCACAGTTACATTACAACCATTATGTAGTAACTCCTCTATTTTATCAAGGGACAAATTAAAATTTTTTGACTCTTCTGAAATTAAAAATAAAATTTTTTCCATAAAACTACTCCTTAGTTCCTAATCATAGTTTAATTGAAAAATAAAACAACCATTTTATCATTCCCAATTTTTAGCCAATTTTTGGCCAATTATTTCAAAAGATAATCTTTCCCTCTGGTCTAACATTTTTTTCCTTTGATTATTATAATTTTCAGTTTGATCTTCATTCAATATCTTTAAAATTAAATTTTTTATTTGGGAGTAATCATCACATAAATAACCAATATTACCCATTTCATTAAAATAATATTCAACAAAAGGATTTTTAACGGCAATAACAGGTTTTAGGTATGAAATTGCATCAAAAAATGATGCAGTAGCAGTTAACTGGTGTTGTTCTGGTTTATGAAATATAAGTGCATAATCCAAATCTTCTGCATATTTTTCAAAATCACGACCACTTAGTGGTTTATCCGGAGAGGGAATAAAAACATTTTCAGTGATATTCATAAGTTTTTTATCCTCAACTGGACCTATTAATATAAATTCAGGTGTATATCTGGTTTTTTCATTTTTAATTTCTTTTGCCAATTTAAAAAAATTTTCAGCACCCTTACGTACGTTTGCAACTCCAAAAAAACCAAATTTAATTGCATCCGTTTTTGAATTAGTTTTTAAAAACTCTTTTTTGGTATTTGATTGAAAGAAATAAGGGAAATCAATTGAAATCACATAGTTCTTCAAACTTGGCAACCTTTTGATTAATTCAATTTCAATTGAAGGACTTAACGCAATATAACGTAACCGGCTTATATTTCTAAATTTAATCCAAAAACGAAGCCAAAAAGGTATTTCTGTAAGTTCATAGGGTTTTTTGGTGACAGCCTCAACTATATTGTGAAGAACAATTACACATTTGATATCATTATATATTCTAATCATTAACTTCACAGACACAAGACTTGGTCTTCGTATGGAACAAAATATGATTCTATCACAATTTAGGTTTCGAGTTATAGCGAAAACCTTTTTAATAAGAATCAGTTCAAATGGGAATAGTATAGGGGCTATCAAATTTCTTGGAGGTGCTTTAATCTCCATGTATTCAACATTAACTGAATTTGAATCCAGAGTCTCTTTCACCAAGGATAAATGATCTTTTTCCGCCATAAACATTATTTTTTCATTAGGAAATGCGTATTTGGTGACTGTTATTAATGCAGCATTGAACTCAGAATGTTCAAAACCGACACATTGGGGTTCACAGATAATTATCATTTTACACCTCATTATAGCACTCAATAACATCTAATGATTTAATTGTTTTTTTACTTCTACTTATTTGTAATAATCTTCAGGAAACACGGATCTCAGATCATCGCTTTTTTAGTTAATTATAGTTAATTACTAATCTTTTTTAACTTATTTTTAAGAATTTTTTTATCCATTTTTGAGCATATGTTAGGGATTGTTGCATTTTTTAAAGTTTTTTTCTATTAATTCACGTAATTGTTCTCGTGTTTTAATGAATAATGGTGATATTTCTCTTTTTATTGTTTTCCAGATAAATTCTATGGGTTTGAGGTCGGGTGAATATGGTGGGAGTAATCTGAGGTCTATATTGAGTTTTCTTGCGGTTTCTGTGGTTAGTTTGGCGTGGTGGGATCTGAAGTTGTCAAGTATGATCATTATTCTACCATAAGGGGTTACTGTTCTTATTTGTTTTAAGAAAGCATTTATATCTTCTTTTCGTGAGTGTTCTTTGAAATCGATGGTGCTTTGTCCTTTTATTGCGTAGAGTCCCATTGTGTTGGCTTTTAAACGAGTGGTGTTTTTGGTTTATAGATGGTTGGGTTGTTGACCAAATCTTTGTGTGTTCGCTGTGCTTTGTGGTGAGAATTCATCTAAAAATCCTATTACGTCATGATTTAGATGTAAAGATTTGTCTATGTTTTTTTTAACTGTTTTTCAGCGTCAGGCGGTCTCCTATAATCCTTAGAGTATGGTTTACCAAATTTTAAGCCAATGTTTCTTAGAATGATTCCTACCTGTTTTAAGCTATATTCAACTTCGAATTCTTCCTGGATTAGGTTACGAATCTCTTTGGTGGTCCAATCATCTCTTTTTCTTAGTATTTCTTTTAATTGACTTTTTTCTTTCTCTGAGAGTTTGGATGGCCTCCCTCCGGCAAATCTAGGAATTAAACCATCATAACCGTCTGCATTCCATCTTTCTAGCCAATTATAACCTGTGACTTTCGTTATTCTCAGTTTATCACTTGCTTCAGGAACACTGCAACCACTGTACAAATAATTAATGAAATGTAGTCGATTTAAAACTTTGATGTCTTTTTCTTTTTCTCTGATTCGTTTTTTGAGCTCTTCACTAGTAAACCACTTCTTAACTTTCATTGAAGGATTTCTACTCATAAATAATAATTACGAATCTTATTAGTTAAAAAGGTTACGTATTTAACTATAATTTTAATTGAAATGCTGCATATCTCGATTTAATAGCACATTTTATTAATAGGGTGTCTGTTTTATGTGGAGTTTTTCAAGGTGTAGATTTCTTGGATTTCGTTTTAGCCGTAGGATTATTATTATTCCTAGTAAAAGTACATTTAGGTAGGCTTTTTTATTGACT
Organism: Methanofastidiosum sp.; assembly: GCA_013178285.1. NCBI lineage: Archaea > Methanobacteriati > Methanobacteriota > Candidatus Methanofastidiosia > Candidatus Methanofastidiosales > Candidatus Methanofastidiosaceae > Candidatus Methanofastidiosum > Methanofastidiosum sp. The sequence continues at coordinate 9 of JABLXD010000067.1, read as the reverse complement.
GAGCGTTTG
>JABLXD010000066.1 GCA_013178285.1 Methanofastidiosum sp. | reverse complement strand
TAGTTATTTTTACTGCCCCAGAAAAGTCTTGCCAGAACGTCGCCATACTGTCTTCTCATAAATATTGTAAAACCATTGTTTCTACGGGAAAGTGAGACTAGAAAGTATATAATAGGTTCAATTTTCATCCAGACAAGCATTAACCTTGCAAGATCATCGCTATCATAGTCATACAGGTCGATGTGAACATGAAAACCGCAAGAATTGTTCACGTGAGAACCTATGCTATTCCAGATTTCAAGAGCTTTACTGATTTTACGAAAGCCTACATCTCCAAAAAGTTTTGGAGATGTAAGTTCCACGGATTCGTAATTACTTCTTTCGTCGTCTGTCATTGAACGACGAACGCTTCCATCGTCACCTACTTTCCATAAATTGTTATCAATTTCGTGATTGTAACCACAAAGTTTAACTCTATACCCCTCTTCTCTCATTCTATTAAAGAGTTCCATTCTGTTACGCACCAGTCCTTCAAGCTCAACCCCGTAAGCCCGAACAGGAAGTAGTTCGTAAGTTGAATTTTCTCTTACCAAACTAATAAAATCCCTATAATCAACACCAATTAAATCTAAAGAATCTCTTATAATCCAGTAAGCCTGTTCCCGTGACAGCTTCTCATGTGGAACAACACCTAATTTTTTGAGCATTACCTTTTGCCATGAAGTCACAGGCACTGGTTCAGCAGAAACGGAATTAAGATTAAAGCCTAAATTAGGAAGCTCATTACGAATATGTTTGCAAGTTAAACCATAGCTTTCTTCTTTAACTCCTCTCTGTCGTAAAAAGCTTAAACAATTACAATAAAATGTTCCATCTTGGAGTCTGTAAATTGAATAAGTTCCATTTTTGTTTTCGCTTTCTACAGTTTTTAATAGAGTTCTTTCTGCACGTTCTTTTCTTTTCGGTGCAGTTTTAATTATCACTCCACAAAATGGGCATTCATAACTGTCAACATCATTAATTGGGCTCCCACAAACATGGCAAGTTCTTAATGCTGTTCCTGCCTCCTCAGTTTCATTTAACTGTTCAAGTAAGACATTAGCTTCAAAATCTTCCAAAAGGTCAACATTAAAAATATTTGCTGACATTGGCATAATAAACCTCCTAAAGATTAATAATGATTTAATGGACACAATACCCCTGTAAGGCAGGAAATACTGTGTTTTTAAAAAAAATGATTAAATTAATTAATTGACAAATAAGGCGGGATTAATCTGACTCAAGATATCTGTCAGGGTAAACTACGAATTGCTCTTCTGCATCAGGTTCGCCAAGACAAATTGGCAAAAAATCGCACCAGGAGCAGTGAAATCCTGGTGTTTTTAAAAATTTTTCAGCTTTAACTTGTTCCCATACATTAAGAACAAGCTTTTCAAAGTTTTTTAAATCCTCTGCAGTCCTGCTTGCAAAAAGATATTGGATTTCAGGTAATTTTTTCTTAATGAGAACTCCAAAACCTACTTCCTCAGGAACTCTCTCAAGCTCTGCAAGGATATAAGCATAAGCGGTTAACTGTAAATCAAGTTTTGCTTTGTGTTCTGGATACTTACTAATTGCAGTTTTCCAGTCAAGCAACAACCTTCCTTCATTCCCAACAAAATCAATTGTTGAGTAAAAAGGTACTTGATTTGCAATTTCTACATACCGAGATTGTTCAACTGAAATAGGTTCCAGTTTCTTTGTTTCATCGTGTCCTTCCCATTCAACAAGCAACTGCTCTCCTTGTTGAAGTAAAGTCTTGTGATCGTCTCCGTTTGAATACTCATACTGAGTTTTGTCTTCCACAACCCAAATTTTCCTAAAAGTCTCTGGTGCAGAGACATTTTCAATAAATCTCTTGGCAACTGCAGCATGGATTGTTGTCCCAAACGCAAGAATAGCTTTTGGAATTTTCTTTCTTAGTTTGTCAACATGAGCCAGTTTAAATTTAAAACCACACAATAAATAATCCTTTAAACTAGTTGCAGTTAAATACATGTATACCTCCTTTCTTTCTTGAATTATACGAAAAAAATGGTAGGATTTTTGTTTTTTGGCTACTTATATAGCCAATCCCCAAGGTAGGTCTGAAGGAAATCCTTCAGAAAAAATATCAAACTATCTACTAAAATGGTAACACAGCAAAAGTAACTTTTCAAGATAACAGAAATAAGGGAAGGAACTATTTTACTTTTCCTTCCCTTATCGCCTTTTTTACTCTTCCCTTACACCCTCAATTTGCTCTCTTCGCCATCGTCTGAGTACGCAAGTTCCATCTTCTTCTCAATCTTTGCGTCAGCCTCCGCTTCAACATTACCTATTTTTGGTGGCTGAAGTTCTCTTGGTGAAGTATAAGAAACTCCTGCTTTCTGACATATTTTCTTTGCTATTTCATCAAGCCTTT
>JABLXD010000065.1 GCA_013178285.1 Methanofastidiosum sp. | reverse complement strand
TAAGAAGCGGAACTACTTCATCTGGTTTAAACCTAAGAAGTATCCCACCTCTTAGAATCCTAATTCCTCTGTCTGCATCTCTTGCAATCCTAAGAAGTATCTTTGAGTCTGGAGTCCTTGCACGAACCACCCATGCATCAGCTTCTTTTGCAAGTGTTACTTTCCTGTCAACAATCCTTTGCATTCTGTCATTAATGTTCCCTGCCATAGTTCTTTACCTCCTTTTTTGTTTTTTATAGGTCTTCCACCTGTTTTATTCTCTTTTCTTTTATCACTGTTTTTAAAATCTTAAAAAACGGTATTACTACCAGCAATAAGGAAGTAAATACCACAAACCACGCAGCAGTTAAAAATGTCTTTCTAAACTCCATTATCCAGATAAATATCTTTTCTACATTTTCAAAAGAAAGACTAAAAAATCCTTTTTTAGCTAAAGGGACTAGTGCTTTTGCTACATTTTCAGGAGTAAGGATGCTAAAGTAAATAAAATGAAACAGGAAAAACACAAAAATTGCCTTTAATAAAGCACCTGCAGTAAGCCCTGCCATTAAGTTGTTTACCATTGACTTTGATATTGAATACTTCTTTGAGTAGCACTTTCCAACTCTTGCAATAAAAATACCGTATCCAAGAGAAAATCCTACAGTAAGTAAGAATACGTAAATCTGATCAATTAAGGTTGGATTGTAAGATCCAAATACAGGTATGATTTTTTCAAAAACTCCAACCATAAGTGGTGAAAGCAGTGCAGTAATCATTCCAGATATGAAAGCTGACTTAAAGCCAACTTCCATAAATTGCAATTTTTGTTTTGTCGTGAAAAACTTCTCCGAGATTTTATCCCCCTCTTCTTCAGATGCGGCGTAAAATTCAATCTCACTTATTGCATCAAATAGGTTTTTAATTTTTTCTGGTGCCTGCGGAAGATAAATCCCCCCACTCCCAGAACTTGTGCTACTACTTCCTTTACCACTCATTTGACAACCCCCAAAAATCTAAATAAAACCCAACCGTATCCCATGAGAAATGCAAAAAATAAAAACCAGAGTCCTCTCTGCATCTGTTCCCTTCTTGCCCAGAACCAGTAAGCAAGAATTAGAAAGGCAAAACCTAATACTCTTGCAAGCCAACCATCAAAAAGCGTAGAAAACAACCACTGAAAGAAATTTTGATACTTGTCAGCTCCAAAATACTTAAGCGGATTAAATAAGTCTAAAAAATCCATAAAGTTCTCCTACTTTCTCTTATATGTTTTATGTAAAAACGAAGTAACCATATTTTTTCAGCTCCAGAATCCCTGTAAGTCGCTTCTAATCTTTAGTGCTTTCTTTGTAACTTTAGTTGTCTGAACTTCCATAGAATGGTTGTGAACCTCTTCTATATCAGCAACTTCTACTTTTTTCTGAGTCTCTTCTTTGGTTTTAACTAGTTTCTCCTTAATTAACTCTCTTACTCCTTCTTCTCCCTTCAGAATGTACATATTTTGGATCTCTACAGGAGATACCTTTTCAAAGAGAACATTAAGAAGTTCCTCTACTACAATCCTTCCCATGCCGTGGAGTAACTTGTACTTTCTGTGTATTTTTTCGTTTTTAAGTTTAACCGAGATTACTTTGTAATCCTGCGACATAGTAGCCCCTTGCCTGTGAAAATTCAGGCTCATCTGGAATTATTACGTTTCTTCCGAAGTATTTTTTGTCAACGTAGTAAGCCCCACCTCCAGCAACTACTATAGTGGATATGTCCTTAAAGGAATCCTTAAGCTCCTGCTTAATCTTTGAATTCAAAATCTCTGTATACCTTAAAATAGACTCATTCTTAAAAGGAACTAAATCAATTCTCTCCCCATCAATAGATACTTCCCCCTTCTCAAAGATCTCAAGTAATCTTGACGCAGACCAGTTTTTCAATACTCCAATTCTCTCAGGTAATATCTCCCGCATTATCTCAACTGCTTTCATTACCCCAAAGTTTTCAAGCGTTATCCCTCTCTTTTTCTTCCATACATCATCGTGCTTTTCCGTTACAACGCAGTCAACTGTGTTGTAGCCCATGTCAATTATCACTGCATCGTCTCCAATGTCCTTTGTGCTTGCTACATCATAGAGTATTCCAATTCCCTGTGGTAGCACTATTATCTCCGCATCTACAATTTTTAGGTTGTTAACAAGAGCAGGAACGTAGGCTTTTGCATTTGGTGGGAGTCCAGTCACGATTATGTCAAACTTCCCGAACTTGTCAAGCACATACTTTAAAAACACTGGTGCGTGCTGAACAAGTTCAATAACAGTTGGAATCTCAATCCTGTAGGAGCTTACATACTTCGTGTCTCTTCCAACTACGTATTCCCTGCCTGCTACATTTACTCGCTCCACTTCCATGTTGGGATCATCTGGGGGATAGGCAAGTTGTGTCGGAAACTTAAATTTAATCCCTTCTGAATAGCACTTTGTGTGTCCAAAGCCTATGTCTAATCCTAAAACTTTCATTCACATCCTCCTAATTTTTCTTTAATTTACATAAAGATACTGCATGCTTGGTAACCAAGTTTATCTTGGTAACCAAGATAAACTTTCTTACGAGTTAAACTTTCTTACAAGGTAAACTTTCTTACGAGTTAAACATGGTTACCAGTTAAACTTTCTTACCAGTTAAACTTTCTAATGAGTTAAACTTGGTAACCTGTTTTTTTTGATGGGATAATATAGTTTGATAACAATGCCCTTAATATAAGCCAAAATCTAAACCAGATATACATAACTATAACCCGTTTTTACCCAACTGGAGTTAGCGGTTGGCAATTTGTTTTTTGATTTTGGATTTTATTTTTTTGACTCGCTTTTCTATTTCGTTAATGCTTTTTCGTGTTCCTTTTAGTTTAAAAATGCGGAGTGCATCGTCAACTATTTTAGACTTATAAATTTTTTCTCCAAGTTCCATTTTGTTCTTTATGTATGAATAAAGCCACACATCTAACTTTGTTTCACAGTCAGCTGATAAATAGTCCATAATCTGGCGTATTTCAGACTTCTTTTTACCAGAAAGTAGAAGTCTGATAAAGTTTTCGTTACGCCATATTTTGTGCAACCTTCCTAATAAAATCATGTCCTCAGCCGTAATGGGATTGTTTATTACTCCCTTATCCATTAAGAAACGAACATCCTTTCTCCTGTATTTTTTATACTTTTTCAGTACATCGTCAATAGTAAAAAGTTCGCTCACTGATATAGTTCCTCCTTTTTCAGCGTTTTTTATATTAGCCTTTTTTCGTTTAGAAATCCCAAAAGTAGATTATTAAAACAGAAGGCTGAATTGTTTTCAATAGCCCTCGTCTCTATGATAATTTCTGTGTCACTTGTAATAACTTGAACCCGAAAACCGTCTTCAGATTTAGAAGTTGGAATGCTGATGTAGTTAATATTTTTAGTAGGGATAGCAAAAATATAACCTGCAACATCTTTACAGGTAATCAAACTGTCTCCAATATAAAGCCAATCAGTTATAATTACCATTCTTATTTCTGCCATTTTTTATTCCTCCTTTTTTAAAGTTTGTGAAATAATGCAAGTTGCTTTTCTATTTTTTCTTTTGCTGCTGTGCTTGCTTCTGAATGATACCAGTAATCAAGTAACTGCTTTGCTGAATGTACTCGATGATTTATAAACCACTCCCTCTTTCGCTCGTAAAACCTTTCTACTGTCTGCTCAAATATGTCATAAAATTTTGGCCATCTTTTTTTATGTAATTCAAGTACTCCAGGTCTACACACAAAAGGACATATCACACAACCAAGACGACTAAATCCTTCATCATACAGAGAAGGATAAGGAAGTTTTTCCTGTTCTATGTATTCCCATATTTCTGCTTCTGTCCAGAAAAATATGGGATAGTAATCTGTCGTCCTTGTTTCCTTGTTTGAGTTAATCTGCCCTCTCCTTGCACGCTTGTAAGATTCCTCAGAACGTACACCAAGTAATACGTGCTTGGCTCCCTTGAGCAGTATGTGTTTTAATTTGGTACAACACCATCTCTTTGTCTTGGTCGGCAGTCCCACTCTTTCAAGCCACTGAAAAAAGTTTCTCTTCGGACGTATCCATTTTACCTCTGGATAGTGTCTAAGTATAAACCTCGTAAGTTCTGGTGGGTCTATGGTGGTCTGATTGTAATATGCCTGATACTTTACCCCTGCTTTTTTTACGAGATCAAGTAAAACGATACTGTCTTTGCCACCAGAGAATTTAACTGTGTAGCCTTCCTGTGGTTCGTGTCCTTTTATGAAATCTATGGACTCTTGGATTTTTTGGTCGAAAAATAATGTGCCCATATAAATATATGGGCATACAGGTAACCTTTTTACGAAATTCTGACAGGAAAGCCCACCTTTTAAAGGTGGGATGAAAGGCAAGTTTTATTATTAGATAGTTTGCATCTTTCTAATATTTTAGTAGTAGGAGGAGGTCACCCGCATTTATTGTAGCCACAGGCAAGACACTTAAGGCATCCTTCTTCAAAAATGGCAGCATATTCTCCGCAGACTTTGCAGTATGCAAGCTTTCCAGAGTTTCGAATCCCATTAACAAGCCCGTTTGCCTCATATAACTCAACAGGCACAGCAGGCTCTAACAATCCTATCTCCACGAAAAAATCTCTCATAACCTCTCCAAACTCAGCAATCAATAAAGGAACGTATTTTTTTCTCTGTGCTGAAAAGAATCCACTTTTCCCCATAATTTCTTTGAAGTCCTCTATCAGGAATGTTGGATTATCTACGTTCCGAAACACTGCTGAACAGAGTCTGCCAAGTGCCTGTGTCCATTCTGTTACTGTCGGATCCTTTGTGTTTATAAACATTTCAACAGGCTTTTTTGTTTCTGTATCGTAGGTAAAAGTAATATAATAGGCATGACGAGAATCTGGAATTTTTACCTTGTAAGTTTTCCCTTCCAGCTTATACGGTCTTATAAAGGGCTTGACTGTATGAACTGGCTTGTCTGTCTTTTCCTTTTTGGGCTTAAGTATCTCATCAAGGCTGCCTTCTCTGTATATGGTACATCCTTTCAGCCCCTTGTCCCAGACATAAAAATATACATCTTTAATTTCCTCTAAATTTATATTTTTGGGTAAGTTTATTGTCTTTGAAATTGCATTGTCTACGTAATACTGGCAAATTGACATAACATCTATGTGTTCCTTCCATGTAAGTTCATAGGCAGTTACAAAAAAGTCTGGTTTTTGGTTAACATCTGCGTTTGGATGCAGTTCCTTGTAAACTTTCCAAGCGTAGTCTTGAACCAGTATTTCCTGCCCATAATTTGGATTTTTACGCACATATTCAAGA
>JABLXD010000064.1 GCA_013178285.1 Methanofastidiosum sp. | reverse complement strand
AGATAAACCTATGTACTTCGAGGGCACGTTAGAAGAACTTCTTGAAATTGGTACACTTCCCTCTCTGATTGCAGCCCTTAATGCGGTTATGAGACACAGAGGACTTATAGAGAAAACGATCCACTGTACTGGAGATAAACCCAGAAAATGTTCTAGATTGCTCTGCGATTATCTTCGAGTCATAGAACCTGAAAAGATTGGTCTTATAGGCTTTCAACCAGCCTTCATAAAAAGTCTTAGAGAAACATTCGGTGAAGATGTCATGTGTACAGATTTAAATCCTGAAAATGTCAATAAAACAAAGTATGGTGTGAAGATCCTTGATGGGAGAAAACACAACAAAAGAGTCATAGAAAAATCAGATATAATTCTTGTGACAGGTTCTACAATAGCGAATGGTACTTTCGATGAAATCATGGAGATGGGGGCGAATAAAAGGTTAATATTTTATGGTACCACAATCGCCGGGATTGCAGCACTTAAAGGGGTGGAAAGATTTTGTCCATTGGCAGAGTGAACTTATTCTCCATGATCTGCAGATTCATTACAGTGACTTTTGTTTTAATATTTTTTGCTTCTTGTTTTACTCTATGGATCATTTCAGATCCGCATTCTATTTTAACTTCGCTTATAAGCGGAGATATGATTCATTCATTTAAACTTTCCATTATTACAGCATCTGTAGCAACACTACTTGTATTACCTTCTTCAATTATGATAGGATATACACTTTCTGATGATTCATTTAGAGGGATGTCTGTTGTTAGGACAATACTTGACCTCCCAATTGCTTTTCCGGAACTTTTAATAGGAATTCTACTTCTGATGCTTTTCGGTAACACGCCATTGCGTGACATCTTATTTCATATTGGCATCCAGGTTCCTTTTACAGCAACTGGAATAGTATGTGCTCAATTTTTTGTCGCACTTCCATATGCCGTTAAGATGTGCTATTCAGCTTTTTCCAAGGTAGATACTCGCCTTAAATTTGTGTCACGCTCCCTTGGATACGGTGAATTTGAAACATTTAGGAACATAACACTCCCCTTATCAAAGAATGGGATTCTTGCAGCAATCATTATAACATTTTCTAGATGTATAGGTTGTTTTGGGGCTGTACTGATACTGGGAGGGGGAACTTATCAACGAACGGACACTCTCCCAGTTTCACTTTATCTCAATCTATCCTATGGCAACATTGACATGAGCGCTGCTTCGGGAATATTCCTCATGATAATAGCTTTTTTAACGATATTCGCAATCGAAAAAATGGGGGTTAATGATGTCATTCGTGAAAGTGGAAAATCTAAGAATAGATCTTGGTGAATTTGAGATGCACATCAACGAACTCCATTTGAAAAAAGGCGAACATCTTATCATCATCGGACCTAGCGGTAGTGGCAAGTCAATTTTTCTTGAAACAATAATGGGTTTTTATACTCCAGACGCAGGGAGTATCTATATAAATGATGATGAGATAATAACTAAGCCAGTTGAGGAACGTAATATAAGTATAATCTATCAAGATCATTGCCTTTTCCCACATATGAATGTTTTTGAAAACATAGTCTATGGGTTGAAGAAAAGAACAGAAATATCAGAAGATCGCATCAAAGAAGAAGTTGTGAGAGTTTCCAAGATGTTAAAAATAGATCATTTACTCTATAGAGATCCTATAACATTGAGTGGGGGCGAATTGCAGAGAGTTTCGATAGCAAGGGCGATTATTGTAAGACCAAAAGCACTGTTGATGGATGAACCCTTTAGTTCACTAGATCAGAAGACAAAAGCCTCCATAAGAGAGCTTATAAATGATCTGCGAGAGCAGTTTAATATGACAATCATCCATGTTTCCCACGATCTTGACGATATATGGTGGCTGTCCTCGAAGGTTGCTGTAATGGATAAAGGCAAAATTCTCCAGATAGGTACTAAGGAAGAGGTTATTAATCAACCATCAAAGGTTGTTGCAGATTTCTTTGGAATTAATATCCTAGAAGGGATGGTTGAAGGTTATAAAGATGGCCTCACTTATGTAAGAGTGGGCTCATATATATTTAAAACAGTTGATGGAGGGAAGGTCGTGTCACTTTATCAATAAGGCCTGAAAACATTGTCGTGGCGGATAGAAATTCTCCCTTCATATCATCAGCACAGAATAAGTTCACAGCAAGTGTGGAGGATATAGTGGAATTATCAAAAATAGCTTACATCACATTTAAACTTGGAGAGCTCCTTCTTAATTGTGTTATCACGATAAACTCCCTTCATGAGATGGGAATAAAAAGAGGAGCTGAAGTTCTTATATTAATTAAGGCTATAAACATAAAGATCATTGATTAATTCCACTTTTCTCATTTAGTAACTTAAGGGTCATTGTGGACCTACAGCCCTTGCAACGCTCCTAAGTAACCTTGAATCAATGCAACAGAACAGGATCTAATGATTCTCGCTGGAACAAATGAAAATGGAACAACAATATATGGATTAGCAGAGGCAGCTAAAGCGAGAGGTTTAAATGCAGTTAGTATGAAGTTATCAATAGATGATCTTACCCACAACTTAGTGTTCATAACAGCCAATGGTGGACTTCACTTCAGTGTGGTAACAGAAGTAACAAATACAAGCGTTTACCTTGCAGATCCAAGCCTTGGGAACATTGAGATGACGAGGGAGAAGTTTGCTGAAGTTTACAGTGGCTATCACTGTTGTGACCGACCCACACATACAGGACACAAGTAACTCCAGACAAACAACAGGAACTGTAGAGCAAAGAAGTAATCTAACAGATACTAACTCAACTAAACCAGAAAACAAGCATTTAACCAAAAGAAGCAATGTAGAATATAAGAGGCAATTATCACACCAGTTACACAGAATACAAGATAGAATTTAAAGTCCACATTATGAGAGGAGAATAATTGCTGTTTAAAGGTGAACTAGATGAGGAGAGGACATTTTTCTTGTTATTGGCCTGTTTATCTGTTTATTACAGGTTACGGTGTGAGCGTGCTTCTTACAACCAGTCTTCAGATCCCCACTACTAGAAGTGAAATGTTCCCTGAACATGTTACAGGCTAGAATATTGTAAAGTACAAGAATCAGTGCAAACCATTTGATCTCTCCACGATCCAAAAGATCCTTACGCCTTCAACGGCCAGAAGGTCTACTTGAGGCACCGTATCTAAAAAGGAAGAATTTTTCAGCTTAGCAAGACCGGAACATTCATTGTCCTTAAAATCAACACCACACCTGACATACTACTCCTAAGTTACGCCACAACAAACCCAATAAGAAGAGGAGACCACGTAAAAGTGTACGGCGAATATTCTTACCCTCCACAACAACACCACAACTCAAAAACAGAGAACTCCCGGAATAAATTCAGACATTCTGTTTATAGGAATGACTAGGTTTAAATGGGGGGTTAGAGGGTGTATATAAAAAAGCTGAGAGCTTGTGCACATATAAGTTTTAGAGAATCTCCTAAATAATATGTTATCCAATGTTGGTGCCAGGCACCATCATGAGAAAAACCACTTTGAGCTATTCCTGAGGGTTTCAAAAGGATTAGTGCTAGTGGGTATCGGTGAAAAGGTGCGGTAGGTTATGTATTGAGGGCTGCAGTCGAGGTCCTTTAGAAAAGCAGTGCGCAATGTTACTAACTGGGCAATATTCCAACATAACGAACATCAATTCAATCCCATTTTGGGGTCTGATTTTAACAGGGGAGGATTTTCTTTTATCTGACCTCTATCATTCCAAGGTTTTTCCTCTCGAACTTATAAATCTGTTGATTCCAAAAAATGCATTCTAAAATCTTAGAGCCTTGATGGTCGAAGCCAGCAAGTCAGAGCCTATTATATGACCCCATATTCTTTCTCTAGTCTGCTGTGGTATATTATCACAATTTTCACTCCTTTAGAAAAAAATGATAAAAAGGAGATTTTAATCTTCAAGCCCAAAAAATTGGGGAGCATCTACATGGATAAAAAAAATGGGGTGGGATTTTATCGATAAGCGTATCAGAGGCCAACAGCTCTGTAAAGGAACAGAAAAAGATAGGGATACACGAACAAGGCTACTAGTATTATTCTGACCAATAGGGCTGTTAAGCCCACTAAACCGGATATTAGGTGTATGATAAATACTGCTATGAAGAAGATTATTCCACCCACTATTATATATGCGATGTACCAGAGGGTATCTCTCCATCCGATATCTGCTATGACATTTCCCTGATCCAGAATGCTGCGTCAAATTGGCCGTCATTAAACGCCATATGAGCCGGTGCCATTGCTAATAAAAATCCGATATCATGAGAAGAATGAAACCTAATAATAAGGCGGCTCCCACCAGATTGTATTGGATTTGTCACATATCCACTGAAAACATCATGAAGTACACTGAAAATACCAGCAACTTGGATTATTAGTGGTATTATCGTATAGATTATTCCAACCACGAAAACTTTAAGTCCGTCGATGAACATTTCACCCCTCATCAAAGTCTGGAAATTCATTAAAGCCGGATATCGTAGCCTTAAGAACCCTGAAAACATACCCTAAAGCAAAGAACAGTGAAATTAGTGGAATAAAAAACCCTAATAGAAACAGTATACCAGTTTTAAAAACTTTTTCCAATCAGATATCGGGGTACTTGACAACATCAACTATAATGTCACCAACATCCACATTTCACACCCCCCATAGGAATTTTGTCAATCCATTATATATGCAGGGATGGGAAAAATACTACTATCCCCTCAAAGGGGGACTAAAAAGGATGCACATGATCGTGAAATACAACAGGCGACCCCCCAAGCCTCCAAAAGAGAGAATATAAACGGTAGGATAAGCCCAGTTGCCTAACAAGGCATGGTCTCGGCCCCCCTGTTGTTGTGAGCATTGTCTTAACACTCCTCAAAAGAAAGGGAGATGGGAATCAACACCCCCATTTTAACATGTTTCGTTGGATGCTGTCTTAAAGAGCATGCTATGAATCCTCAATCTCTTCCAAGGCCTTCTGAGCCTCCTATACTCTGGGTCTATCTTTAGAGCTTTCTTGTAGGATTTTATAGCCTTTTCATGTTCTCCCAGCTCTTCCAGTGCCCTGCCTCGAAGGTACCATCCTCTTTCATAGTCTGGGTTTATCCTGGTGGCTTCCTGGGAGGATTCTAGAGCCTCCCTTGGCCTTCCAAGATCTAACAGTGCCTTGGCCTTACACCACACAAGCTCATCCTCCAAGGTTATCTCTAATGCTTTCTAACATTCTAGCGCCTCATCATACTTTCCAAGCTCAGCTAGTGCGCATCCTTTGTTGTACCATGCTTCGTCCTTTTCT
>JABLXD010000063.1 GCA_013178285.1 Methanofastidiosum sp. | reverse complement strand
ACATGAAAAGTAAGTAAATCTTCTGAACAAACTATGAAAATTGATTTATATGAGATTTAAAACAAAATAAAAAACGTGAATTTTATTTACGTTTTTGAAAAACTAAAACATAATTATGAAAGAAAAGATTTCTACAAAAAAAGAAAAATTAGTTACTCCACCATTATGGTTATCACTTATACCATTAATTGTTACAGCTCTTGTTCTTGGATATTCAGTTTTTGTATTAGATACACAACCTCATTTTTCACTGTTTATAGGTGCAGTTACCGCTGGATTATGTGCTTATTTTCATGGTGTCTCTTGGGAAACAATCAAAGAAGGATTTAAAAAATCAATTTCTCGTACCATTCCATCGCTGTTTATTCTTATTATAATAGGAATGTTAATCGGAGTCTGGATAGCTAGTGGAATTGTTCCAGCTATAATGTATTTGGGTCTTAAATTTCTAGTGGCAAGATGGTTCTTACCATTGATTTTATTGTTTTGCAGTGCAATGGCTCTAATTACCGGTAGTTCTTGGTCCACAATAGGTACAATTGGTGTTGCAGCAATTGGTATAGGAGAAGCATTAGGTATACCACAGGCTATGACAGCAGGAGCTGTGGTCTCAGGTGCTTTTTTTGGTGATAAAATGTCCCCAATGTCAGATTCAACTAATTTGACACCTTCTGTACTTGGAGTTAATCTATTTGATCATATAAAGAATATGCTATATACAACATTGCCAGGTTTACTTATATCTCTGGTGGCATTTACATTCATTGGATTTACGGTTACAGGAAATGGTGGCGTTTCAAATGTATCAATGTATACAGATTATATTCAACAGCATTTTAACATTACTCCATGGTTATTTATACCACCATTAGCAGTAATTCTTATGATTGCAATGAAAATTCCTGCAATTTCAAGCTTAATAGTTGGGGTAGTTCTAGGGGGTGCAGCATATATTTTATTCCAAGGTGGTAGTTTAGGTGAATATTCTGACATTATTCATACTGGAGTAAAAATGGATACTCTTAACTCAAAAATGGATATGTTATTTTCGCGAGGTGGAATTGAAAGTATGTACAGTGTTGTGATATTAACATTAATATCTCTGGCATTAGGGGGGATTATGAACCATACCGGAATGCTACATAGTATAGTTTTGAAAATCTCAGGCTTGCTTAAGTCAGTAGGGAGTTTGACAGCCACAGTTATAGGAACCTCAGTTTTTGTAAATATTATTACTGCTAATCAATACCTTGCAGTTATCATACCCGGTCAAATGTTTGAAGAGTCTTACAGGAATCATAAATTAAAGCTTAAAAATCTTACTAGTGCATTGGAGGCTGGTGGAACACTTACAGCGCCTCTTATTCCTTGGAACAGTAATGCTGTGTTTGTATTTTTAACCCTTGGAGTCCCGGTAGTAAAGCTTGCTCCTTATGCTATCCTGTGCTGGATTACACCAATAATTGTGATAGTGTTTGCATTTTTCAACATTAAAATGGAGAGAACAAAAACACCTGATGAAGAACCTGATGATCAGCAGTAACTATCTACCAACCTGAAGGTCAATTTCTGGCGTTTGGAGCATTTATGGTTTAAAGCTGCAAGAAATAGGAAAATAGAAAATTTAAACAAACTTTAAAAAAATTGAGAACATGAAAAGTAATTAAATCTTCTGAACAAGCTATGAACATTGATTTATAAGAGATTTCAAACAAAATAAAAACGTGAGTTTTATTTACGTTTTTGAAAAACTAAAACATAGATACGGAAAAGGAACAAAGCAAAGACTAACTTTCAGTAAATCAAGAATTAAAAACATTGAAGACACATATGCAACTCACTTTTTGAATTTAGAAAGAATAGAAGAGCTGAAGAAGAATAAAAGCCAGCCTGTAACAAGGGGCTAATAAAATGCAGGTATCCAGGGGATTAGGAAACATTTCCGCTTTTTAGTAGCTTCGTAGCGTGGGACAATGAAACGTTTCAATCTCCTGCACTTTACCAGCCCCCAGCCGTTAGCATGCATTAGAAAAAAATCTCCAGAATTCAATAACCTAATCGAAATATTTAAAAAAGGATTATACTTGGAGACAAGCAATCAACTAATTATATGGAATGTTCCTTTTGATAATTTAAAGAACTTAGGTAATCCGGAATTTAGACAGACATCCGACCAACGAGCAGACCTAATATGGAAAAATGAGAAAATCTTAAACGGACTGACTGTTGACTTGACAGTTATGCGATGGTTCGGACTTACTGGCATAAACAAAAAATTCAAATATGCATACGCCTATTTATGTCAAGAGGACTTTGAAAAGACAAAGGTGAGATTAAATGCAGAACTAGGAAAAGAAGGAAAATACAAGAAAATAAATGACTTAGAATACAAATACACTTGGGACTTGGGGAAATGCAAAATAGAACTCATCCAAGGCGACAGATTTGGGCCTAATTGGACATTAAATATTAAACATAAAAGCAGTTGGTACGGACTGTTAAGATGAAAAATAAAAACAACGACACGCCAACACGGGGTGTACAAAATGCTGGTTACTAGCGGATTAAGTTGCTTTTCGTTCCAATCTAACATCACACTTTTGGACGAAGACGATGTTTCAAAAACCAGCACTTTTTACACCCCCCACCGTTACCAAACATTGACAGAATCGGGCCAGATAATCAACTGAAAACAAATTTGAATCCTTGTTTCCATTTCAACTAAGTACTGTATAGATTTAAAAAATAAGTATTTTTGCTTTTTAATATGAATTTGAAAAGCAAACCAATGAAAGATGAAATAATTATATATCAAGCAGATGAAACGTCAACACACCTTGAGGTTAGAATTGAGGAGGAAACCGTTTGGTTAAACCGACAGCAAATTTCTACTTTGTTTGAAAGAGATGTTAAAACAATTGGGAAACACATAAATAATGTTTTTGAAGAAGGTGAACTTGAAAAAAGTTCAACTGTCGCAAATTTTGCGACAGTTCAATATGAAGGAGGGAGAAAAGTTGAAAGACAAATAGAATATTACAATCTTGATGTAATAATCTCAATAGGTTATAGAGTAAAATCTAAAAGAGGTACTCAATTCCGCATTTGGGCAAATAAGGTTTTGAAAGACTATCTATTAAAAGGTTATGCGGTAAATCAGCGATTTGAACGCATTGAAAATGATGTACACAACATAAAAAACAAACTTGGAGAGATAGATTTTCAAATAAAAACCAACCTGCTCCCAAAAGAAGGCATATATTTCGATGGTCAAATATTTGATGCTTATGTTTTTGCAACTGATTTAGTACGAAATGCTAAAAAATCAATAATTCTTATTGATAACTATATTGATGAAAGTGTATTACTTATGTTATCAAAAAGGCATAATAATGTAAAAACAATAATTTACACTTCAACCATTACTAAAGAAACTAGACTTGATCTAAAGAAATACAACTCACAATACCCTGACATAGAAATAAAATTATTCACCAAATCACACGACCGTTTTTTAATAATTGACAATCAGGATGTTTATCATATTGGAGCATCTTTAAAAGACTTGGGAAAGAAGTGGTTTGCTTTTTCGAAAATAAATTTTGACGTTCAAGACATATTAAAAAGGCTTGACGAAAAAGAGAATAATTAATTACAGAAAGTTAACAACGTTTGATAACACGGGGTGCACAAAATGCTGGTTTCTAGCGGATTAGAATTCATTCTCATTTCAATCTATCTTTAACTCGTGGGACGAGAAAGCTGTTTCAATTTCCAGCACTTTATACACCCCCCACCGTTGTAGGCAAGGCTATTAGACGTCCCAGAATTCAATAACCTAGCGCAACAAATTTGCTACTTGTCCAATCGTTCCCTGTTAAATATATTTGGCAATAAAATTAAATTATATTTACTTTGTGAAATATAATTTACTCTTTAATCATTTCATTATTTGCCAAATGTTAAGATTAGGTGAACGCATCAAAAACAGAAGAGAAAGTCTTAATATTCAAATCAATAATTTGGCTAATTCAATAGGAGTTACACCTAGTCTAATTTCACAAATTGAGAGGGCTAAAGCTTTTCCTTCAATTATTACCCTTAAGAAAATAGCAGATTCACTTCAAACTACAGTTGGTGCTTTAGTTGGTGAAAATGAAACATATTCTCTAAATCCTCTTGTGGAATTTTCTGATAAAAAAGTTGTTCAAACAAACGAGCAGGGCGCAACCCTTTATCTTCTGTCAAATCACGACCAGCAAAAATTAATGGAACCTTATTTATTTATTTTCCCTTGTGAATCCAGTTCTGAAAACCTTACTAATTTTTTACCAGGTCAAAGTTTCTATTATGTTTTAGATGGGAGATTAAGTATTAAGATGGATTTTCAAGATTATCATTTAAAGAGGGGAGACAGCTTTTATTTTAATTCGGGACATAAACACACTATTACCAACATTGGTAAAACAGTGGCAATGTTACTATGGATCTCAACCAATCCTATTTTATAATCAATAAAAATATATAGCCATGACAACTCAATTGTATGATATCAAAAGTACCTATAAACGCTATCAATGCTCTGATGAGACAATTTCAATCATTGAAAATGAAGATCTTCTTCCAATCGGACTATTAAAACGATTACATTCTTGCTATCCACAACATTCTAACTTTTTTAGAACTGATGAAGCGTATTTTACTGATAAAACTTATTATTCAGGGTTAAATGGCTTTAGAGAAATAGTTGGGAAACTTAAAGATAATGGAATTGACATCGGACACATAAAAGAGCGTGAATTTTTTATAGAGGTTTATAGATTCCTTGCAACGAAACACACCCTAAATACTATTAATTGGAATAATTACGAGAATGACACGATGTATTATTTGATTTTCCCTCAGCCAGGGATGATTCATGCAGATGAAGTAAAAAAATACATTGATGCAAAAACTGATAATGAAAGAAAAAAGGTTGTAGAAGAGTATCAAAAAAAAACCAATCCCCATGACGGGAAACAAAAATTAAACAAACCTTGGTTTGTAAATGATGAAGGTCAGCTAGAAATACTCCAGGGATGCCAACACAAATACCCGCCAGTAAAATTAATATTTGACAAATCCACTCAGAATTGCTTTGCTTTTTGCACATATTGTTTCCGCCATGCACAAGTGAGAGGCGATGAAGATATGTTTGTACAACATGATGTAAATCAAGTTCACAAATATTTAAAAAAACATAAAGAAATTAGCGATATTTTAATTACCGGAGGCGATGGTGGTTTTATTACTTACGAACGGCTTGCGGAATATGTAAATCCTTTGATGGAAGATCCTGAATTGATGCATATTAAAACTATTCGTTTTGGTTCCAGAGCAATTACTTTTCATCCTGGTTTACTTTTAACCAAAAAATTTGAAGAGATATTAAAACTATGGAAAAAAGTTATTGACAGTGGAATTCAGGTTGTTTGGGTAGCTCATTTATCTACTCCAAGAGACATTTTAAATCCTGGAACAATTGCGGTTATACGAAGATTAAGAAACTATGGCATTACAATCAAAAGCCAAAGCCCCATAATGAATCATATCAGTCTTTTTACTGATGAAACCGGAAAAGTTGATATTGATAAATCTGCTCAAAATTGGATTGATTTAGGAAACATTCTGGCTATGGTTGGTGTTGGGTTTCATTCAATGTATTGTGCCAGACCAACGGGTGAACATCACTATTTTACTGCTCCTTTAGCTGACATCA
>JABLXD010000062.1 GCA_013178285.1 Methanofastidiosum sp. | reverse complement strand
TACTGCTATATCCGCGCTCACCCTGGGGATATCTATTAGAAATATTTCGAAAATAAATATTTCAAAAAAAGTGTTTATTTTGGGTTTGGTTTTACTCTCTTTGCTTCACGTTCTGCGGCTGCTATCGCGTATTTCTCCATTTTTTCTTCATATGCTTTTTGCGCTGCTGTTATTTCATCTTCTATTTCTTTTTGGGTCTTCTCTATGAACGATTCAGGATCTTCTATATTAATCATCGTGTTAATCAATTCGTTTTTGAATCCAACTTCTGCCCCATTTCCGCGGACAATGTACTTGTTGGGATCTCTCACATAGCTGTCATTATAGTATGTGTACGCTTCTGGATCAAGTATATACATCACTTTAATTGTCGTGAATGCTGCTGTTTCTGAAACATACTCGCCGCCTGCATTTGTTCCATCAAGGAAGTTAATCTGTACATATCTGGGTCCGTTTTCAGAATTTGAAGCTATTATGCTTGTATTCGATACTT
Source organism: Methanofastidiosum sp. (assembly GCA_013178285.1). NCBI lineage: Archaea > Methanobacteriati > Methanobacteriota > Candidatus Methanofastidiosia > Candidatus Methanofastidiosales > Candidatus Methanofastidiosaceae > Candidatus Methanofastidiosum > Methanofastidiosum sp. The sequence goes on along the minus strand of JABLXD010000062.1, from coordinate 5,457 downwards.
CTTTTTCTGGACTGCTTGTACATCCTGCAGTTAATAGCACTGCGAGAATAGCGGCCACCAGGACTATGATTTCAAATTGTTTCATATCTTTCTTTCCCTCAGATATGGTCTACATTTTTATTACAGAAAAACATTTCTCTAACTGATTCTGAGACGTTACAAAAATTATTTTAATTGGCAATTAATTAGACTTCGGCTATTTTTATGCATCTTCTCTGATGGATGGGATTGACCAACATTGACCTAAATTCATTCTATCTTTTCTATCTTATTCATACTTTCTATTATGTAAAAATGATCTATTGATATTGTTTTCCGGCCAAAGTACTTAAACTTGCACGTAGTATATGCCTATCATGGCAGGAGTCTTGGAGCAGCTAATCAGGCCACAGAATAAGGCAATGCACCACGATATGAAGGCTATGGAGCTGGAGGCCGCCAAAGAGATCTTGGCCGAGGTCTTCAGGGTTCGGCTTTCGGAGGTTGATGAGATGATCCGGTGCCGCTTCGAAGCTGAGGATATTGGCTCTATGGCCTCTGAAGATGGATTATGGCCTCAAGAGTTCTGCCTGGAAGGATAAGCTGGATCCAAACTTACCATATCACTAGTTATCCTTATTTGGCTATCCCTTAGGCCTTGTCCATTAATACAGCACCTAGCGCATAAGATATTTGAATGGCGGGTTCGTTAAGACCCGATGTTGCATTCAAAGCAATAATTGCTGCGCCTCCGATTATGCAAAAAACCCTACGTGGCGTTATAACTCTCTCAATTTTAGAAGGCCATTTTTTAGAAGGCCATTCAGTTTTTATTAATTTCGTGGCTTCTTCTAAAATAAATCTCGCTGCTTCTGGGTACATGCCTCCTCTTATTAGAATCTTCTCTTCAATAGTTCTTATCATATGCTCGTTTTGTAGATAATAGATTTCGAGTGATTCCCATTCGATACCACTGGTTTTTATAAAATCGTTTAAAAAATTTTCATCGCATTTCAATCGTTTAAGTGCTTTAGAAATCTTATAGGTATTTATATTGTAGTATGACTTGCCAGATATTCTTTCTGCGTGCTCTTTATCATGCGATAAAAATTCGCTAAGCCACATAAACATTTCATTAGTAGCATCTACAAGATAATATGGGTATTCATCAGAGTCAGACTTCAAATTCGTACCCTCTTTAAACTCAGTGAATATGTCTTAGTTTATTAAAAGATGGATGATCATTTTACAGAATCTCCACCAGCCCTTTTTCTTGGTGCCCTCATCAAATGGGCAAAAAATCATTTCTTCATCCCTTCCTTTACCTTCTGGAAAAGCTCAGGATACTTTTTCTCCAGGCCTTCCTCTAGGATCGCCCTGGCTTCTTCTGAGATAGAGAACTCTGGAGTTGTCTTCTTCAGGTACCACATTACAGCAGAGATCTTAGGGCTCCAGATCGCTATAGATTGCCTATTGCTGTTCGCTCCTTCCACAGCTTCGCCTAAAGCCTTTAGGTTTAAGCCTTTAGCCTTAGAGTTTAGTCCTTTGTCCTTTAAGTCTAAACCTTTATCCATTAGGTCTAAGGATTTAGGCCCATTACCTTTAGGCTTAAAGTCTAAGGCTTTATCCTTAGGGTTTGAAGCTTTATCATTTAGGCTTAAACCTTCATCCTTAGAGTCTAAGCCTTCAGGTTTGGATGTCTTGGATTTCACGCCGGCCATTAGGTGCTTAAGCTCTTCTCCAGCTCCAGGACTCATAATGCTATCACCTCTTTTGCTAAATTTGAGTAAGCCAAAGCTCCAGGAGACTCTGGAGAATGTATTGAGATAGGAACCCCATAGCTGGGAGCTTCGGCCAATCTGATATTGTTGGGAATTACTGTTTTGAATACATCCTCTCCCAGGTTCTCCCTAACCTGAGCTACGATTTCTTTGGCCATCTTTGTCCTAGGATCGAATAGGGTAAGCAGATATTTCTTCTGGATATCATAGCCTAAATCGTTCTTAATCAGCTCCAGAAGATCAAGAATCATGGAGAGGCCCATTAGAGCAAAGAATTGAGTTTGAATAGGGATCAGCACCATGTCAGAGGCTACCAGAGCATTTAGGGTTAAGAATCCCAGAGTAGGAGGAGTATCTATCAGCACGTAATCATAGCCTTCTAAGCCTCTTAGCTTTGGCCTGAGTACTGACTCCCTGGCAGTGAGCTTGGAAGCCAGCTCCAGCTCTGCTTTGCCTAGGAAATTATTGGTAGGAGCTATATCCAGGCCTGAGACCATTGTATTCTTGATTAAGGCCCTGATGTCTAAGCCTCTCATCAATACATCATACATGGTCTTATCCAGCTCATTAAGGCCCAAATGCCTTGTAGAAGAGCCCTGAGGATCTAGGTCAACTAAAAGAGTCTTCTTCCCATTAAGAGCTAGATAAGCAGCCAGATTAACTGTAGTGGTGGTTTTGCCACAGCCTCCTTTCTGGTTAGCAATGGCTATTATCTGCATGGCCTAAAAGATTAAGGTCTAAGGCTTTAACCTTTTGGCTAAGGGACAAATGCTAAAGGGTTTAACCTTTAGGTTTAAGCATTTTGTCTAAAACCTTTAGGCCTAAAGCATTAGGGTAGACCTGTTTATCGGCTCTCTTCCACTATCTTAATCTCCTCCTCAGTCAGCCCGTAAAGCTCGTAGACTAGAGCATCAATCTGTCTGTCAGTCTCATCTATCATGACATTGATCTGCCTGATCTTATCTGCAGATCTATTGAATTCTTCCTCTAAAAGCTCTTTCATTGGTCATCGGTTAAGCCCACCACTCAGCTCTAAAGCGTTCGCGGTTTACATGGGGGTCTAGGGCTTGACTATCGTAAACACCTGCTAGAGTTTCCCAAGTCCTTGTTATTCCCAGATATCGTAGAATAAGAGTCAACTGATCATCTGCATTCTCCGCGAAGATAATACTCCATCGAAGTTGAGTGAATCTTACAATATTTTTTCCTGGATGAATTTTTCTAACATTAAAATATGTTCTCCTGCTAACAAGAAGTGTTAAGATCGCAACCCATATAAGAGCTTCAATTATCAAAGGATTTTTAGTATCCAGGGCGTCTAATGCATACCTGCTCTTTAGCTCTTTAAACATCAATTCGATATCCCATCTAGCTCCGTAAAGCTTTCCGATATCCTCAGGTTCAAGAATATCTGAGTTAATATTAGTAATATATGTATGATATTTTTCATCTTCATCATTATAGATAGCGACAAGACGGAATCGATGTGTATCGGGTCTTTTTACTCCTTTATATGCTCTGCGTTTAAAGGAAACCTCGATCTCCACATCCAAAATTTGTCGTTTGAGCTTGGGTAACACATCTTGTAGATATGCACCGCACACATCTATACTCTGACCTCTCCAGGACCTATTTGCCTTTATGATCATTGGATTCGAATTATCCTTTAATCGAGAGACTAAAAAACCTCCGTTCTCAGCTATTCTGGCAAATAGTTGATATTTATAGAAACCAAGATCAATGAGCAGTATTTTCCCTTTTATCCAGGGGCCGACTTTAATAGTCTTTAGCTCATTGGTGCGTTCGTTGTGTATAGCAACGCTTTCTGGGGTGTTTCCAACTGCACTGACAAGAACCGCAATCTTAAGGCCAGCAGCTTCTCCTTTGGATCGGGCCGCTGGGTAGAGCTTTGCCAGACTTGAATGAAGTCGAACTATTGTGCTATCTTGGATCAAGACGTCTCGAAACTGAAATAACTTCTTATTGAGATTATAACTCTGTTCTTGCGCAAGGTATTCAATTCCATGAAGAACACATGCTTTGAGAAATTCCACAAGTTCTGGAGTAAATCTGTAATACCAGCTACTATCACTTAGTTTTTCATGAGCTTCTTTTTCATAACTTCTCTTCAAACTAGCCAGCGATCTCTGAAGACGGACTCCGAAACTCAGAACCAAAACCCAAAATATGATTACTGCATCGATTTTACGTTCACGCTTTATTAGACCAGTCTCTGCCGCAGTTTTCCTCAAAAAGTCCGGCGAGAACATCGTGCATAGATCCTTCTCTATGAAACTTTGCTCTGCTAACGAGCGTTCTGCTGCCATTTGCTACCCCTTCTTGAGGGATAATTAGATCACAGCTCCTATATATATCTAAACATGAATTAAAAATATACTAAGTACAAAAAGGCAATATTACATAACACTCGTCCTAACTGTCCTTAACCGATGACCAATGAAAGCTCTTTATTCTCTCTGCCTCTGGGGTTATAGCCTGCCTTCAGCTTCCTTTTGTTTTTAATCAGGAGGTCATGGAATCCAGAGAAGTCCACGCCGTAGTATTCTTGGAGCTTAGAGGCTACATTGAGGTCTTGGACTTTGACACCTATCTCACCTTCAAGCCATCTGAGGAAATTCTGTGCCTCAGATCCCCTTTGCTTATAGAGACCAAGCATCTGTTCTACAAGGGAAACCATGCGATCATGGTGAGCCTTATCTGAATTTGGGATTGGTATGTTTTTAATGAATGCATAAAACAGCCTGAGCCTACCTCTTTCATCTGCATCTCCAATTACTGTGCAGGTATATTTTAGGTAGGTCCACATAGTTGAAGAGTTTAGAATCCCCAAGAGATATAGATCTTTAGCTGGTATGAAGTACACAGTGTTAATAGTATAAACTCCATTTTCGTCTAAGGTAAATTTTGGTTTTATGGAGATATCTGGATAGATTATCTTTGGCTTCTCAAATTCAGTATAATAATCAATAGTATCTTGTATTTCATACCATTGATAGTTGCCTGGTTTTCTTCCTCCCCATTTACCTGGACCAGTCCAATTTCTTGGTTTAGGCATTAACTGTATCTTATAGCTAAGCAAATGTTGCTTTATTGCAGGGTAATTATCTATTTTAACGCCTCTTCTAGCAAATATCAGATAGTTTTTACTTTGAGGTGGATAATAGCGATCTATATCCCTACCCATTAAAAATGGTTTTATTAGTTCTTCGCTCTTTGGGTCCTCTTTGATCAGTCTATCTCTCGTCCCTGAATCTATGATAAAAGCCTCATTAAGGCCAGTTAATACGCCTCTGAATATTTTTGCATTTACATATTCATCTAATGTAGATCCAATATGCTTCATCTTTTCTATAATAATAATTTTATCTCTGCTGGTAAGGGTCCAAATATCACCGCTAACTGCCTGGGAATCCATCTGCAGACCTATTTTTATTACTTCATCTTTAATGGATTTAAACCTAAGCGTTTTGATTAATGCATAAATGAACTTTTGCTCATTTGTAGAGACATTCTTTATAATTATGATAGCAGGGAATGTAGATGCATCATTAAAAACTGGCAACTCCCCAAAATCTACTATCTGCTGGATGGTTGTTTTCTCAGCAATAAAACGACGTAAGGCCGCTCCATAGCTAGCACTCATCCATTTATTTGATACAATCATTCCAAAGAAGCC